>JANOTC010000294.1:0-12645 GCA_031416175.1 Gammaproteobacteria bacterium | reverse complement strand
AGGACGACATGGACACGCTGCTGACTCTACTAGGAGTAGCCGGTTGTACCTACATCATGGGCGTCCCGGGCGCCGACGATCGCTAATGCGGGCGTCGTATATGAGCCGAATGATCGAATACGCCAGATTCGTGGAGTCGGCGGAACCGAGTTTGTGTTTACGAAAACAGTTTAAAGAATCGCAGTGGACGAAATCTGGCACGGTTCACCACTAAGGTACCGTCACAGCCCGCAGCCTATCACTCAACGCCTTCAATTAATTGCCGTTTTCCGGTTAGCATAAGCTCGTCTACTGGTACCCAAAACACACCGTTATTGAACCGTGCCAAAAATTGCAAGACGAAAGCGCCGTACGATAAAGCGGGCCATTCGTTTAAGTTGCTCGCAATCGTTGAGTCACTCAAGGTCACGCAAGCCTCGCCATGGGCAAAGCGCTTCGTCGAATCCTTAAGTGAGGCGATGAGCTACACACAGAAATAAACGTACTCCATGCTATAGTACCCAAAGCGTAACCAAAACCGGCAATCATGCATGAAAACCCAACTTTACAGCGAATTCATCTCGGTAGATGAGTACATCCAGGGCGAGCTTACCAGCGATGTTCGTCACGATTACATGGGAGGCGAAGTCTATGCGATGGTCGGGGCGAGTGACCGCCATAATTTAATCGCCGGTAATCTTTTCGCTGCGCTACGAGCACTCGTTCGCGGTACGCCATGCCAAGTGTTTATGTCAGACATGAAAGTGCGTCTGCGCGTAGCCGAAGAAGATGTATTTTACTATCCCGACATCGTGCTGTCCTGCGACCCCGAAGATCGCGCGACGTATTTTCGCAGCCACCCCTGCCTCATTGTGGAAGTGCTCTCTGAAGGGACTGCTCGCGTTGATCGGCGTGAAAAGTTGCTCGCTTATACAAGCATTCCGAGCCTTCAAGAGTATTTATTGATATCCCAGGACCGCCAGCAAGCCGAACTTCATCGGCGTCAAGACAGCTGGCGTGCCATGCGGTTCACGCAAGGCGCTATCCCCCTTGCTTGCCTCAACACGGAAATTCCGCTCACCACTATTTACGAAGACATTCCGCTTACTAAAAACGCAAAAAGTAGAAGCCGTTGATTGTTTCGCTACTGCGCGGCGTGGTGTTATTATTTGTTATGTTTTTGGCGTCGCTTTCCAGACATACATTGGTCATTGATTTGCTCTGCCGACAAGACGACGACCGCCAACCGAGAATTGCCTACGCAGATAAATAGGCGTAAAATGTGACCACACTGTACAAAAGTAGACACATATATGCAAGCGAGTATTCGTGAGTTGAAGGCACACCTGAGCGAATACATCCGTCAGGTCACGGCAGGTGAAACTGTGATTATTAGCGTTCATAATCGGCCAGTCGCGCAAATTGTGCCAATCAAAAGTCAAACCACGCTTGATGATCTTGCGGCGCAGCCCGGCATTTCATGGAACGGCGGCAAGGCGGTCGGCCTCGCCCGAGGCGAGAAGTTACCCACTGGCGTGAGCTTGTCCGACTGGGTTTCTGAGGATAGACGTTGATTCTTTATCTAGACACGTCGGCCTGGGTGAAGCTTTACGTCCAAGAGCTTGACTCCAAGGAATTGCGCAAATACACCACTAAAGCGGAAACATTGGCGGCATCAGTCGTTGCCTACCCGGAAGCACGTGCCACCTTCGCCCGAATTAAGGCGCAGGGGATTTCCACCGATGCGAAACACCTGCAGCGACTCGCGCAGTTAAACCTTGATTGGGAAAATCTGCTTCGGATTGAACTGGTTCCGGCCGTGGTGCGTAACGCGGGCGACCTCACCGAAATTTACGGATTACGTGGCTTCGATGCTATCCACCTGGCGAGCGCGCTGTGGCTGAAAGAAAAAACCAGTACGCCGCTGTATTTCGCGGTATTCGATCAACGCCTGCGAGCAGCATCGGAACGGGCCGGACTAACGGTTGTGCCTTGATAAGCGACTCGTCCAGTGGGAGCCGTTAAGACTTCCCCGCTACTTCACCCCACCCCGACCCCATTGCGCGACAATGTCCTCCACCCGCCGCTTGTTCACGCCGAAGTCATAGTAGCCACTCCGGGACGCGGAGCGAATATGAGTTAGGTGGTTTGTCTCATCCAGTAAAAACTCGACATCGTCGACAAAACCAAACATCTTTGAAGTAAACGTGACATGGATATAATTGTCTTGCGTTTGCACGATAGCACTATTCGGCATTGTGCTTATTAGCTGCACAAGGGCTTCGCGCGTTTGTTGGAGACTGCCACGAAACGGCAATGGCGCCAAACCGTGTTTGGCGGCCACTTCTGCGGTTGAAATACAGTTCGGTTTATCCGGGCAAGGCTTCAATACATTTGAATTCAGATCCACACCGTGCACCATAGTTGCCGTTACTGAAAATAACAACGCGATTGCCAATCGTAACATCATGTTCCTTTATGAAAAATGCGTCGCGGCCGCAGATCGACGACGGCGACGTAAAGCTAGGCTAATTGCAGAACCGAGAGCCAATAAGGCCAACAGGAAATCAGAGTCTTTACCATTCCCGACGGTGCAACCGCCGCCCGAATTATTCGCGGCGGGTGCCGCCGTTCCTGTCGAACTATTGGAAGGAGGGGGCTGACCTTCGTTATTGTTTGTATTATTATTTGTCGTAACAACGGGCGATTGACCTTGCGCCTTAGTCACAGTCACTGTCTGTTTCACCGAATTATTGTCTGAATTTAAAGAATCCAATTCCGTCGCCGTAACGGTCGATACCACTTCGTAACTGCCCGTCACGTCGGTACTCACATCAATAACAGCATTTCCACTGGCGCCTACTGCCAGGCTGGCGAATGCGCAACGTACCTGCACTTTCCCGTTTACCACGGCGCCTGTCACACAACTACCGTCTGTAGAATTAATCGTACCGACCGTTAACGCCACCGGCAACACCGTTTCTAACACGATATTGGTTGCAGGCAACGGGCCTTGATTCAACACGCGCACATTGACGCGTGTGCTTTGTTCTCCACCTGTGCCAGTGCCAACGGCGCGCTCAGTGAGCTTCGCCCGGAAACTCCCACTCGGCTTTGCTACCGTTGCAGCCACCACCGTTTGAGAAACGCTCAAATCCGATATCGCTGGAATCAACATATAGGCGTGCCGATCAGTCACCCCAGCGACAGTAAACGTACCTTCACCTACAATGTGACCAACATTACTAATGCCCGTTGCCGTGGAAAAGAGCCAATTGGCCTTATCAGCGGCAGGAACTAAGCTGAGCAACGGATATTCCCGCCAAACCGAGGCGCCATTTGCGTCCAATTCTTGACGATAAACAAGCGGAGTTCGGCCGCTATTCGGCCCCCATTGCTGAACCCCTACTACATATCCAACGTTATTAACAGCAAGCGCCCAGGAAGTAGTATTAAGGGTTTCCGCGATAAGCTTCGTGCCTAAACTGGGCGTCCAAGCAAAAGGTAAAATCTGCTCCCAATTTGCGAATCCACTTGTGACTTTCCCCTGCGCCCCGCCAACCATGACATGATTTTCATTAATGTCCGCCGCACCCCAACTACTGGCGCCGGTACCTAATGGCCCGGAAATATTGGGCACTATTACCACGTTAGCGCTATCAACATCCCAATAAAACGTTTGGCTAACCGAACTAAACGTATTAGCGCCCTTCACCCCAACCACGCGCCCAAGATTGTTCACTGCAAACGCTTCACCCACAAACGCGTTGCCACCTCCCACAATCACTGGATCTTGCGTCGCGGACGGCCAAAACGCAGGGTATTTTGTCCCCGTTACCGCCCCCTCTGCCACCGCTTCCACGCTGCCGACAATCAAGCCGTTGTCATTAATATCCCACGCCGTGCTGAGCGTATAATTAGGCGGGATTGGCAAAATGGTTGCCACCCAAACACCGGCATTGTTCTGCTTCCACACGGTCGCTTTACGCTCGTGAATGGCATGCGACCAACCCGCGATAGCACCACTCGCATTAATCGCACTCGCCGCCGACTCACCTTCATCTGGCAACAGCGAAAAACTCGACGCGCCCGGCAAGCGCACGACAGCCCGCGACTTTCCGTCTACGGACGATGTTCCCGCCACTGCGCCACTGTC
The DNA here is from genome assembly GCA_031416175.1 of Gammaproteobacteria bacterium. Taxonomy (GTDB): domain Bacteria; phylum Pseudomonadota; class Gammaproteobacteria; order S012-40; family S012-40; genus JANOTC01. The sequence goes on along the minus strand of JANOTC010000294.1, from coordinate 8,510 downwards.
ATTCGACTTAAACAATTGCGCCTGCGAAAAATCATAGGCTTGAGTCAAATAGCCAATCGCACCCAAGTCAACCACGGTATACTGGGGTGATGTGCCCACGGCCTGCGCCAGTGGTAGCGCCGCGAAAAAAAGCGGTATGGCTGCGGTCATTAAGAAAATTCGAGATTGAAACAATGCGTGTGCGTGACGATGAGTCATGGATGGATCCCTGTTGGTTACTCGGCGCACTCTGCTCCGCCTTCCTGGCGGAAATAACGCAAAGACGCATTCGATTTTAGTCGTGTCCCCACTAATAATGTATGCCTAGGCCAGGCACAGTGCAACCTCAAACAGCTATTTTCCTCAAATTATTTTTGCACCCATTTTGTCGTAAAACTACGACCCGCCAGTCAATAACGATCACATCTAGTTACGATTCAATGGCTTGATTTTCAATTCCAGCGAAATATCATCGCGCCCACGGATGTAAAAACAACAGCGAGCACCGACAGCACCAGCAAGTGTGGCAACACATCGGAAAATCCGGCAGACTCTGTCATTACGGCGCGCGCGCCGTCGATTAAATGCGTGAGCGGCAACCACTGCGCTAAGGTCTGCACCCAATGCGGCGAGCCTTCCAAAGAAAACCAGGCGCCGGAAAGTAGCATCATAGGCATCGTGGCCACATTCAAAAGTCCGCCCGCCAATTCTTCACTGCCCACGCGCGCGGCGACAATCACGCCCATCGAAATCATGCAAAGCGAGCCAACCAGGGAGAGCAAAAACAACAGCGCGTACGAGCCCGTCATGCGTAAATCCAACAGCCACAGGCTAATGGCAAATACGACCACGGTAATGGTTTGAATTAATATCAAGCGCGAGGCCATTTGTGCGATTAAAAATTCGGCGGGTTTAAGCGGCGTGGCTTTCAAGCGTTTCAGAAAACCGCTCTTGCGATAGCGCACCATCACGTAGCCCACGCCAAACAAACAATTAAACATCATATTCAGACCCAAAATACCGGGAAACGCCCAGTCGATATAACGAATCTCAGCGCCGCTCACCGCTTGTTTTTCAATACCGATAACACTAGGTTGACTACCAAGCAACCGTTCTACCAAATAACCGTTAGACGACGTCGTATTAATCCAATAACGCGGACTCGCGCGAAAATCGAGCAGCATGTCCAATTGGTGACGATCTACTTTTGCCACCGCTACATTCGAATCGCTATACGGAATAAACTCAATATGCCGCGTTTTGAAAAACTCGCTAAACTGGCCATGTGTCGGTACCTCCCCGATTACACCCACCTTATAAAGCGTCTTATTGTCGTTCGTAAATAAAAACGAAAATCCAATAATCAGCAAGAATGGCATTAAAATGCTCCAGGCGGTGGCGGAGCGATCCCGTATAAACTCCAAGTTACGCGTATGTATTACCGCCCCAATGCGTCGAATAGAAATCATGCGCCCTCTCGCAAGGCTTTGCCGGTTAGCGCGATAAATAAGTCTTCCAAGTTCCAAGAGCGAATGCGCAAGTGGCGTAGTGAAACACCCAAACCCGTTAGCTGTTGAATGGTTTCGTCCAAATTCTTGGTGGGAATCTCGACCACATGATTGCTGCGGTACTCATTCAGCGCTAAACCGTCGAGTAAGCGGCCCACATCGTCTTCCGGGAGTTGCAATACAGACTCACCCGAGTGACTTTCCAGCAAAGCTGCGGGCGATCCTTGCGCAATCACCTTCCCTTTATCCATAATCGCAATTTCATCACAGAGCACAGCGGCTTCGTCCATGTAGTGGGTGGTTAACACAATCGTCTTGTTTTGCTTTTTAATATTTTGCACTAAATCCCAAAAATTTCGCCGCGCTTGCGGATCTAAGCCTGTGGTGGGTTCGTCGAGGAAAATAATTTCTGGATCGTTGACCAGGGCTAGTGCTAATAATACGCGTTGGCGTTGCCCGCCAGAAAGCTTGTTCGTATCGCGATCAAGAAATTCCCCTAGCGTGCACATTTCGATTAATTGCTCGACGGGCAACCCGCTGGAATAGAGGCGACGAAACAAGGTGAGCGTTTCCCGCACCGTAATAAACTCTTGCAAGGCGGTATGCTGAAATTGAATGCCGATTTTGTCTTTAAAGCCGCGATAGTCGAACGCACCTTTGAATGTCACCGTTCCAGAGGTAGCATGCTGAATGCCTTCGATTATTTCCAACGTGGTGGTTTTACCTGCGCCGTTGGGGCCGAGCAAACCAAAACACAAATTGGCAGGCACGTCGAAACTTAGGTCATTAACAGCCGTAACACCCGGGTATAGCTTGACCAGATTACGCACGGCAATGGCAGAAACAAAGGGAGCGGCAGCGTTGTCCATCACACTTCTTATAAAGCCGGGGGAATTAGCGAGATAGGGTAACGAGAAAAGCGGCGTTTTACACGCTTTTTATAATAATGTTGTCATGATCAAACAAACGAAAAATCACTTCCGCGCAACTGGAACGCACCCCCTATTCGATTTTCTTTTATCCGATGGACCTGCGCGCCGCAACGTACTTCAACACCTTCCAGAAACTGTTGTTCCGCAATAATTTGCGCCCCATCACTTAAACTCAGCTCCTGGCGTATGCCACGATCCTTTTCGATAATCGCCGAAATTTCTCCATTGAGATGATCATGCTGCGCCATCGCCGTTTTAATCACTTCCGGCTTGAACTTTCCGGGGTTAGCAGCCGCCACATTAAGCACTTTCATCAAACCTGCACGCAAATTTTCTGCCACTTCACGCGCCGACTTTAGCTCATCCAATTGTTGGTAAAGCTCCTTATCCGCACCGACCGTAATCACCGTTTTCGAACTGGACGGCGCGCCGATTACTCGCGCTTTGACCAAAATGGCAGCCCGTGCGCTCCCGCCCGATATTTGCCCTTTACCACTGCGTTTACCGCCGATAATAATTTGGTGGCGCGCTACCAATTCACTCTGCATCGACATTTCGTGAAGAAAAATGCCATTGCCTGCGTGAATAATGGCATTTTGGGCAAAATGGGCGGTGCAGGAGCCATTACATGTAATCTTCGCTTGAAACTTTTCGTCTCGCTCTGTCTGCCCGAGTATCCCGCCTTTAATATCAATATCGCCACCCGCCGTGAGACAGGCCCTCTCCACCATCCCATCGACACGAATATTTCCTAACACCTTAATAGTCATACCGGCATGCACATCGCCTTTAACATGCACCGATCCGTCAAAATGAATATTACCGCTGCTTAGATCGACATCATTAACGATATACAACGGTTCAACCGTCACCACATCTTTTTGAAGTACGGGACAACCCTGTATGGCCGCCAGTAATAAGTTTGGATCTTTAGGATCTATCGCCGACCCTTCACGTTTTGACGGGAAATTGTAGGACTTTCCCGGCTTGGCCGGGATAAGACGGCCGAACACATCAATGCCAGGTTCACCGGGCGTGGCCGGAATGCAACGCATGAGCGCGTCGCCCCCTCTTACGGTAACAATCTCTCCTAACTCGCGAAAATCGGTTAGACCCTTTTCATCAATCATGGGCGTTCTGGGCTTTAAGGAAGGCAGCAGACTCACAAACCGTCCATCGACACCCTCTACCGGCACTTTTCCGCGTGCAATGATGACTTTTTCCCGATAATTGAGAACGGCGTCTTTAACAGCCGCCAAATCAAGTTTGACGACGACGCCTTGCCTTTTCGCCTCATCCAACACACGCACCATTGAAATGGGCACGCCGCCCTTCGGGGCAATACAGGTCAAGTAAGCCGTCGTGTCACCATCGTCGAATAAAAGTTTAAATTCACCGTCCTTGGCACTGCCTATCTCTATTTCATAAGCCTCACCGAGTGAATACTTTGCCACGCAGTCAGAAACCGCGCTCATGACAAAGTCATGCCCCTCAAAACCAGCGGCGTTGATCGCGCGAGTAAAGTGTCCCGTCGTGATGGCGGTGGGCGGGCCTTTGGGCGAGAAAATGGCAAAAATGCGCTTTCCGTCCGGATCCAGACGAATAGTTAGGTCAGATAAAGGAGAAGTTTCAGGCATTACTTTCCCTAGCAATTCAAAATATTCAATGCAACTTTTTTAGGATGATAAATGGCGACGTCACGCTAATGTTTTCGACAATCCAGGCGAAAACTAAATCAGGTTTTGTGCCAGGGCACGCAAAACACGAAATATATTTTTACTTTCTCGACTCAGCCTTTTCGGGTCCTATTTCCGGCACGGTTCAAAAACGGTGTGTTTTGGGTACCAATAGACGAGCCTATGCCAACCGGAAAACAGCAATTAATTGAAGGCGTTGAGTGATAGGCTACAGGCTATGACGGTACCTTAGTGGTACCCTGATTTGAACTGTGCCACTTTTATCCAGCCACCCTTTCTTTCTTGACAACTTGTCACGAAAAGTCTAAGGTACGTAGCAATCAATCAAAGGAACAACATCATGAAAACGATGACAGTAGGCGAACTGAAAGCGCATTTCTCGGAAGTGCTGAGCCAATTGAACAAGAATGGCGAACCGGTCGCAATCAGCTATGGGAAAAAAAAGGAAAAAATTGCTGCGATCATTCCTTACAGCCAGCTCAAGCCGCAAACATCACGCACACTGGGCGTGATGCAAGGCAAAGCCAGTTATGTGATTCATGAAGATTTCGCGCTCAACGATGAAGATATGTTGAACGCATGAATTGCCTGCTCGATACCCATGCTTTCCTGTGGGCCGCCTTTTCACCCGACAAACTAAGCGCCAAAGCGCGCGAGGCAATCTGCTCGGCGGAAAATCAAGTCTGCATCAGCAGCGTCAGCTTCTGGGAAATCTCGCTCAAATACACCCTGGGGAAAATCGAACTGAGCAATTGTTCGCCCGCCGATATGCCGGATATTGCAACACAAATGGGGATCGAAATCATACAACTCGGTGCAACTGAAACTGCCTCGTTTTACCAGCTCCCCAAAGTCGCACACAAGGATCCGTTTGACCGGATGATTATCTGGCAGGCAATACAACAACAAAGAATACTGGTTTCAAAGGATGCCAATTTTCCCGAGTATCGGCAGTTTGGCTTGAAGGTGTTTTGGTAAATTATTTTGAAACAAAGGGGAAAGAGGACAGATTTATTTATTCACACAATTTTGGGCGAGGTTAAAAAACGGTGTATTTTGGGTACCAGTAGACGAGCCTATGCCAACCGGAAAACGGCAATTAATTGAAGGAGTTGAGTGATAGGCAGCGGGCTATGACGGTACCTTAGTGGTACCCTGATTTGAACCGTGCCCAAATTAGCTGGTAATGCGCGGCGCTAGGGGGTGACGGGTGGCAGTGAAGGTGGCACGCTTGCTTCACCGGCGGCGCAACATGACATGTCCGACGGAGAAATCGGTACCGATTTAATCCCCGGTATTTCCAGTTCAAAACGTTCAATGCGATCTGGAAAATCGGGCCGCTCAAATCGGGTATTTGGATCATCAAGCGTGCGTCCGGTGCCAACAATACCGCCTTCGCCCGGCTCTTGTGCGTAACTTATATTATACGTCGCCATCACTAACATACCCACGCAGAGCCGTTTTAACTTACCCATTGTCGCCCCTCTCGCTGCATTTTCTCTTATTCTCGCGATTAAAAAAGATACCTAACGTAAACCGATCCGTCGCCTCTGCCTGCCCCGCATCACGAATTTGCAATTCACGTGCGCGCCGATTAACCGTCTTGAGCAACTCCATCGCCTCCGACTCAATCGTAACATCTAATTCATCCACCGATTCCGGCTTGAGCTGCGTGTAATACACGCAACGATCAAATCGCGGCGGCTGCTGGCCGCACAAATTGTGCACACTGGCCGCCATATGATCCGAGAGCGACATGCCAAACACATACACTTTCTCATCAAAACCTGCCGCTGGCACAAAGGCTTCGGTACGCAACACAATGCGCCCTTGTTTCGTGACCTGCACCACGCCTAAACGCAGCCATTCATCTAACAACGACCGCGCCCGTAAATCTTGACGGCCGACATCTTCCACCAGCGTTTCGAAACTCGGCTCGCCTTCCGCCGCCAAGCGAAATAATTGCGCAGGCGCGCCCGACGCATCGCAATACGGCGCGACACCTAACCACGTGCCCGCCACTTGCGCACTGAGCGCGACGGTTTTCGCCACTTGCACCGTCTCCGGCGCTTGGCCACGTAAAACCCGCACGTCTTTGCGATGCACGCCGGTCAACAAGGTAATTCGACTATCGGTGGTGCGGCCATTAGGCGCAGGAAAATCGCGCTCTGCGACTTCAACATACACGGACTTCAACAACTGCGAAAAAAAAGCATAAGAAATGTTATGTTGAATCAACAAACGGACTAAAGGCCGTAGCAAGCGCGTAATGGCTTGCCTTAAAACGGGCGGAATATCGGCGTTTGGAATGTCCATGAGGGGAGTATAGCATGAATGGGATATTTTCCCATAGGCCAATGAGAAGGGCGTAACGAACGCCGTTACTTAGCCAACGCCACCGGATAATTCGGATGCTGAGGATTAGAGCACGGTTCAAAAGCGGTGTGTTTTGGGTGCCAGTAGACGAGCCAATGCCAACCGGAAAACGGTAATTAATTGAAGGCGTTGCGTGATAGGCAGCCGGCTATGACGGTACCTTAGTGGTACCCTGTTTGAACCGCGCCAGATTTATCCCGGTAATCACCGAGCTATTCGCCTTGATCGATCGTCGTGAGGTGTTTGCCGTCACCAGCGAGTTGACACTCGCGGAGGTCTTGGTCAAACCCCTTCGGGATAAAAACGTCGCCCTGGCCCAAACGTACCAGCAACTTCTCCAGGCCTCCCATGCCTTCGACATCATACCGATCACACGCCCAATCATTCTCGATGCCGCGCAACGACGCGCCTCCGACGCCACCCTAAAATTGCCTGACGCTATCCACGTGGCGACAGCCGTTGCGCACCGCTGCCGATCAATCATCACCAACGACGCTCGAATCAAAGCCCTTGTTGGCCTAGATGTATTGGTTCTATCGGCGTTCATCTAGACCAAGTCGCCGGGTTCTGGTCCCGACGTATACCAATCGAAGCACGCTCGCGAGGAAAAACAAAACAGGTCATTTATTTTTACTTTTGACCGTTAATCTTGGCACGCTTTAATTGCACGCCGATTTAATGGGAAACAATCCCTTGTCAATTATCGCGTGTCACGGCATGATGCCAACCATGATGACTAAGCTGCACGCTCGATTTAACCTTTTCGGGTCCTTTTTCCTTTGCTTATGCATTCTCTGCCCTGCACCGGCCGCTTTGGCCGCCGCACCCACTTGGTCGAGCGGCGGGTACCTGAGCACCGGCAGCTATGGCAACCCGGAAAATACACACATTTTGGCCGTTCCACTCGGGGTAAAATGGCGCGTCGACGCGTGGACGTTTAAAGTTAATACCGCCTGGGTGCGCATCGCCGGTCCGGGTACTGTGAGTGCCGATAAAACTGATCCCAACAAGATTGGTGGAGTAGTTGACGGCAAAAGCCAGGGATTAGGCGACTCGTTTTTGTCTGCGAGTTTTCGCCTTCCAGCACGCGCCAATGTCGCCAGTGAACTCAGCGCCCGCATCAAATTGCCCACAGGGCGCGCCGCAAAAGGCTTAGGCACGGGTGCCGCTGATTATGAGCTGCGCGCTGACGGATACTGGCCACTTGCCAACACGCTATTATTTGCAGGCACGGCTTATCGGTGGCGTGGCGATACCGAAAGCGTAGCGTTTAAAAACACGGCGTCCGCCACCTTTGGATTAGACGCGAAGATTTCCCCAAGCTCACACCTCGGCACATATTTGAGCGCAGGCCAAGCCAGCACTGCGCGGGCGGCACCTTCGCTTGATCTCAACGTGTACCTAACATTGCGCAGCACTGCCCACCGTGATTATGCGCTCTACGCACTCAAAGGTTTTCGCAACGGCAGCCCCGACCTAGCGGCTGGGGTTCAAATTAGTTGGTAATGCGCGGCGCTAGGGGGTGACGGGTGGCGGTGGCACGCCTAATCGTAGCCATTCATCTAACACGAAGTATAACATGTATGGGATATTTTCCCATAGGTTGACGCTACCAAATACCAAAATAAACCAACACGGTTGGCAAGGCTAGCCACATAAGGCCCTTGACCAAGAAGAATGAGAAACCGAGCCAGCCCAAGCGCTTACACCACAACGGGCACTCTAAACGGCGTGAGACAAAAGTGTTTGATTGCTTTCTGATCACTACACGACTCCTTCCCAATTGGACGAATGGATTCTTCATGGCACCGCATTAGGGGGGTAGGCGCCCCGCAAGGCGACTACCCCTTTCATCACTAACGAGAACGCACTGACCTGGGCCTAGAACTCTTCCCACTCGCCTGATTCGTCACTGGATCTATCTGCGACAGGCCGTGCTGGCCGACGCGGTGGTGACGACGGACCTGAGCGTGTCAGAGGACCGGTGGACTTTTGTACCGTCTGAGCGTGAGTGCAGG
>JANOTC010000293.1:0-3269 GCA_031416175.1 Gammaproteobacteria bacterium | reverse complement strand
CCCGTGACACCGCATATTCGTGTAGTCGCCTCAATCATGCTGTTCTCAATGATGCCCAACATTTGAGTTAAGCCGTCCCGTTTCGGGCGGCAAAAAAAAGCCGAGTTGGGTCGGGTCGGCTTCAACGAAATGGTTGGAATTGCCACGCCACGGTGAAGCGGCGGCGGTCTTATGGAGATAATATGGCGCGGCTCGGGTCAGCGCAATGCGCATTTGACCCTGATCGGGGTAGTAAGCCCCAACCCTCGAAAATTTCAGAAATAGGGGTAGTAAGCCCAAGCCCTCGAAAATTTCAGAAATCCAGAATTTCCTTACAAAAGCGATACAGCTATGGGGTATGAAGAGCAATGGAACCTTAAGTAATCCCCATGCTGCTGTCGGGTATGGTGAACCGGTTTCTTGCCGCTAGCAACGAAAAGGCGTTGAACATGCTCAGGCGTATCTCACCGGCAGCATGGGCGCATCTGCATTTTCTTGGGCATTACGCCTTTCGTGGCAAGCACAACCCAATTGACTTGGAGGCCATGCTGGCAGGGGTAATTTTAGATTTCTGAAATTTTCGAGGGCTTGGGCTTACTACCCCATATCCCATTCACTATTGTTTCGCATGGCCGAACACAAGAGGAGATTGACTACGCGTATAGCCAAGGCGCGATAGATTTCATTCACAAACCTGTCGATAACATAGGCGCGAAAATTCAGCGTTTAATGGCGCAACCGATTTTCGCGTCGATCGGACGCGAACGGGCGCGACGCTTCCCGCGTTCAACACACCAGCCGATCGACCTCGCGCAGGTGGATTGATATTGGATGCCGTCAAGGTGGGTGTTTGCAACAACGTTTGAGAATGGCTAGGCTTTAATCGTTGTAGACGTGGCGACTGCGATCAGTCGTAACAAGTACCTTTTTCGTCGCAAGACGATCTGACCGTGAGATAGGTGCGCGCCGAAAGGCGTCGGTCATTTTTATCAACCCTGGGGGGAGTTGCGATTCCCGTCCGGGGTCCGCTTCCCCTTTTTTTGTGGAGGCGTTTTTTATGGGATGGTCATTTGTTCATCGTGATTCTAGTCAGTCCATAGCTGACTTTTTTAAAACAGAGCTTAAATCACCGGGTCGTTATGAGGTGCTTGATTGCGTCGTCGTTAAAAACGAAGTCGCCTATTTGGCAGTTCGTCACACCAACAAAGTGGGTGTTAGCGTGGTCGGTGCGGTGGTGTGCTTGCTGGAACACGCGACACGTGAGTACAACAACTTTGGTTACAAAGACATTCACGAAACCATGGGGCCGGCCGAATCGGAATGTCCCGAGCGTATTCTCAAACAGCTTACGCCGCTGGAGAGTGCCGCCTATCAATCCATGTGCAGTTCGGTTGACTATGCAAAGGACTGGCGGGATCGATGTCGGTCCAACCTCCCCCGACGCATTCGGCTGAAGGCGGGTGATCGATTACGCTCGCTGATACCGGTGCATTTTGGAAACGGGCAGGTACTGACGGAGTTCGTAGTGAAAGATGCGCGGCGTTGCGTCATGACCGGCGCCGATGGCCGCTTGTACAAATTGTCGCGTGATTTAATCAACGCACACTGCGAAGTTGTTGGTTAATTACCGCAAAGCGTTGCAAAGTCAGTCTCACCCCGCGTAAGCGGCGACGAGCCGGTTTCGAGGCATTCCAATAGATCGTCCAGGATGCCGAGCGAGCGAGGATTGGCGGCGACCACCAAGGCTTCAAAATGTTCGGCGTCGTTGGTGACGCGACTAACGACATACCCGTTTTGCGCGGCTTTCGTGCGCAATGCGGCCAGTTCGGTGGCGGTCAATCGAAGTGATGGGCTGTTAAGGTCGCGTAGCATGAGTGTCAATTTCACATAATCCGGCGGCTACCTCAATAGCGTTGGATTGTTTCTCAACTTTAACCCCATCCGGGATTCATCCCGTCGGGGTGTCTCCCGGTTTTTTTTATCCAAACCAGGAGACTACCCATGGCATTAATGTTTGCGCGCTTAGCGCACAATTTTATAAAAAACGGCTACTTCCCCACCGATGAGGAGACTATTTCGCGTGTGCTGGGTTGGCTGGCGCCGTGTGCAGCGGGATCGATGCGGATTCTCGATCCCACGGCCGGCGAAGGTACGGCGTTAGCTGAATGCAAACATCATTTGGGCGGTGATCGCGCTCAGGCATTCGGCGTCGAATACGACGCGGAACGGGCCTGGCACGCGAAGACTTTGCTGGATGTGTGTGCGCACGGCGATTTCCAAGACTGCATTGTTGGCCGGAATAAATTTGGTTTGTTGTGGCTCAACCCGCCGTATGGCGATTTGGTGTCAGACAAAGCCAATACCGGCGAGCAGGCGGGGAAAGGACGGCGGCGGTTGGAAAAGCTGTTTTACAACCTCGCCCTACCCGGCTTGCAGTTTGGCGGTATCATGGTGCTGATTGTGCCACGTTATTCGTTAGACCGAGAATTCTCGGTCTGGATCGCGCGGCAATTTGATCGGGTACAGGTATTCGCGGCGCCGGAACAGGGGTTTAAGCAAGTTGTGGTGTTCGGCGTGCGTAAGCGCGTTAACGATCATCACAGTGCGCAAACGTCGGAATCGGCGGTGCGAAACTGGCTGGAAAGCATCGGTGCGGGTGAAGGGACTCTGGAGGAATTACCGCCGGAGTACCTTGATGAACCCTACACGGTGCCCAAAGCACCGGACTGCGGTGATACACCTGTGCTGACCTACACCCAGCTGGACCCGGCTCAGCTTGGCCATGAGATCGAACGGCATCGATGTCTCTGGACGCAGTTTGAACTCAAATTCAAGCGAGCGGCCAGTGTGCAACGCCCACCGTTACGGGCAATGTCGAACTGGCACTTGGCTTTGGCGCTCGCGGCTGGGCAAGTATCCGGTGTTGTGCGCGCAGGCGATGGCCGAGTCTTTGTGATTAAGGGTGACACCCACAAAGAGAAGGCGTGGCGCAGCGAGTTTGAGCAAACCGACGACGGCGATATGCGAGAAATTCGGGTGGCGACGGACATATTTGTGCCGGTTATTCGTGCCCTGGATTTCACGCCTTATAGTGATTCGTTTGGGCAGACCATTACGATTCGTTAAATACTTCCCTCGCCCCGGTTCGCCCTTAGCATTCCCCACATCTATCCCTCGCACAATCCACATCTAACACTCATTAAAACCACAATGCCCTCCTTAATTCTCGATTTCATGAAGGCGGTTTCGGTCGCGCTTGCGGCACAAACATCATGTAGGCCATCGTGATG
>JANOTC010000292.1:0-2638 GCA_031416175.1 Gammaproteobacteria bacterium | reverse complement strand
GGCATGGCTAGAATCTTGGTTAAGGCCAAAGCCGGCGTGCCGGAAACCGCTCTGGGTGAGGAAGTGGGTGCTCAAAATGGACGCGTTGTCGGGAAATTGCGACAGCTTGGCATTCATCTCGCGCATGTCCCTGAAGCGGCTAAGGCCCATGTGTTGCTGGCGCTCTCGCACAACCCACGTATTGAGTATGCGGAACTCGACACATTGATGGTTCCCGCTGAAGTCATACCCAATGACACGCGTTTCACCGATGAATGGCACTTAAAGAAAATTGGCGCCACCTTGGCGTGGGACAGCACATCGGCCACCGGTGTGACCGTCGCCATTCTGGATACCGGCGTCGATCCTAGTCACCCTGACCTTGCTGGTAAGCTGTTGGCGGGATACAACGCGGTGGATCAGGCCCTTGGTAACACATCCGATGTCAACGGCCATGGAACGGCGGTAGCCGGTACGGTCGGCGCGGTGACCAATAATAGCTTGGCCGTCGCTTCGGTCGCCTACGGCGCGGCCATCCTCCCGGTACGCATCACCAACCGGAGCGACGGCTACGCGTACTGGAGCGACGTCGCTCGCGGCCTGACCTGGGCGGCTGACAACGGCGCCAAAGTGGCTAATATTAGTTATTCCGTGAGCGGCAGTTCGACTGTGAGCAGTGCTGCAAACTACATGAAAAACAAAGGTGGGTTGGTGGTTGCCTCCGCCGGTAACGGCGGAGCGGATCTGGGTATCGCAGACGATCCTAACATTATTACTGTGTCAGCCACTGACAGCAGCGACAATCTGGCGAGCTGGTCAAGTTATGGCAACGTGGTCGATGTGAGTGCGCCGGGTGTTGGCATTGTCACGCTCACCAATGGCGGCGGAACGGGAAGTTGGAACGGTACTTCGTTTGCCAGCCCTATTGCAGCTGGCGTGGTCGCGTTGATTTTTGCTGCTAAATCTGGCCTGAGTCCGGCGGATGCTGAGAAGATCCTGGAGTCATCGGCTGTGGATCTAGGTGGTGCGGGCTGGGATAGTAAGTTTGGATACGGGCGCGTTAGTGCGTCCGCCGCTGTTACCCAGGCCTTGGGCGTACAGCCGACGGCTGATGGGACTGCGCCGACAGCCAGTATGAGCCTCGCCAACGGCGCGACGGTTTCGGGCACGCAATCTATCACGGTCGACGCGAAGGATAACGTGGCTGTAACGAACGTCGAGTTGTATATCGCGGGTACTTTGCTGAGTACGGCCTCTGTGTCTCCCTATCAATTCTCCTGGGATACGACGAAGTCAGTGAATGGCTCTGTAAGCGTGGAAGCGCGTGCCAATGACGCCTCTGGAAATGTCGGAAAATCGCAGATCAGCGTCAACGTTAGCAACGTCGTCACGGCAGTACCGCTAGATACCAGTGCGCCAATTGTCACGATCACTTCCCCGGTAAATGATGTGACGATATCCGGCACCGTGAACGTGGTTTTGGCCGCCAAGGATGACGTGGGAGTAAGCGCGCTGTCCTGCGTTATCGATGGTAGAACCGTTGCCACCGTCAACAACTCCGGCACGTTGAGTTATTCCTGGAATACCCGTCAGGCCTCAAATGCCTGGCACACCATTACGGCGGTGGCCAAGGATGCGGCGGGTAATACGGCAAGCAAAAGCGTTTCTGTATATGTTGGAACGAGCGGAACGGCTGGGAAAAAGAAGTAGCAGATTAAGCGGGTAGCCAAGGTTAAACTTCAGTATCACCCGCTGCGCCGCTTCATCCACGCTGCAGAAGCATCCTTTGAAGGACGGGCCTTTGTGTGGTGCGCAGCTTGCGCTATATTGTCCGCTGTGAACGGGATGACTTGGGCGCCTTAGCGTTTTCCAGTGCCGCACGTGAGATAAAACTTCTTACAAGGGATTTCTTAAAATGATGTTGAAAAAAACGTTAATCGCACTGGGTGTTGCCTCGTTCGCATCCGGCTGCGCCATGACGGGCCATGAAGGCGGACATGACGCAGGACACGTCATGGGCTCCATGGCGAAAGGTCACGATATGGCCAAAGCGCACGCGCCGCATTGGAATTATGAAGGCAAAACTGGCCCGGCCAATTGGGCAGCGCTAGAAGACAAATTCGCCACCTGCGCATCAGGCAAAGAACAGTCTCCGGTGGATATCGTTGGTGGGCATCCTATGGGTTTACAGCCGATTGAGTTCCACTACGCGGCAATGTCCAAGCCGACGGTGATTAACAATGGTCACACCTTCCAAGTGAATTATGCGCCGGGCAGCTACGCCATGATCGGCGGCAAGAAGTACAATTTGTTGCAGTTCCATTTTCATTCGCCTGCAGAAAACAAGATCAACGGCGTGCAATATGATTTCGTGACCCATTTGGTGCACAAGTCAGATGACGGTCAATTGGCTGTGGTGGGTGTGAAGGCGACGGCTGGCAAAGACAACGCATTCCTTAAGACGATTTTCGATGCGGCACCTGCTGCCGCTGGCGAAGCCGTGGCAAGTGCCGATATCGACGTGAACACCTTATTGCCTGCGGACAAAGGCTATTATAACTTCAAGGGTTCGTTAACCACACCACCGTGTTCTGAGGGTGTGAGCTGGAATGTGATGAAGAACCCAGTCGAACTTTCTGCTGGCCAATTGGGCCAGTTC
>JANOTC010000291.1:0-8961 GCA_031416175.1 Gammaproteobacteria bacterium | reverse complement strand
CTCGCTCATACACCCAACTCCCTGAGGTACCGCTTCATCTTGGCGCGAACCTCAACCAGTTCAGCCTCCAGCTTATCGATATCCTGCTGAACCGCAGCGATGTCGATCTCTTCCTCTTCCTCGAAGGTATCCACGTAACGCGGAATGTTGAGGTTGAAGTCGTTCTCGGCCAGTTCCTCGAAGGACGCGACGTAAGCGTATTTTTCGACCGATTGACGCGCCTCGACCGTAGCGATGATCTTCTCGAAATGCTCGTCGGATAGCGTGTTATTGTTCTTGCCGGAAATAAATTCAGAACTTGCGTCGATAAACAGCACGTCACGTGCGTCCTCTCGCGCACCGCCTTTTTCCCGCGACCGGTCGAATAACAGAACAGCCACGGGGATGGAGGTGGTAGGGAACAGGTTGGCAGGCAAACCGATGACCGCATCCAGTAGGTTTTCTTCGATCAACTTTTGCCGAATGCGGCCTTCTGCGCCACCGCGAAACAGCACGCCATGCGGCACAACCACCGCCACGCGGCCATCCTGCGGCAACGCAATCTCGATCATGTGGCTGATGAACGCATAGTCGCCCTTGGACTTGGGCGGCACGCCACGCCAGAAACGATTGAAGCGATCCTGGTCCGCGAGCTCAGCACCCCATTTGTCGAGAATGAACGGCGGGTTGGCGACCACAACGTTGAATTTCATCAAGCGGTCCGCTTCTACCAACGCCGGGCTGTTTAAGGTGTCACCCCATTCGATGCGCGCGGAATCTTTGCCGTGCAGAAACATGTTCATGCGCGCCAGCGCCCACGTGCTGCCGTTGACCTCTTGCCCAAACAGCGCAAAATCACGACTACCGGCTTGCTCAATTAGACCGGAAGCCTCTACCAACAACCCCCCGGCACCGCAGGCTGGATCGCAGATGCGATCACCCGCCTTCGGTTTGGCGAGCCTGGCCAGCAGTTTGGACACTTGCTTGGGCGTGTAGAACTCACCGGCTTTTTTGCCCGCATCGGAGGCGAAGCGCTCGATAAGGTAAATATAGGCGTTGCAGATCACGTCTTCGGATACGCGGGATGGGCGCAGGTCGAGCTTATTGAAGTCTTCCAGCAGATTTTTCAACCGACGATTGCGGTCTTTTGCCTTGCCAAGGTTGCCTTCGGAATTGAAGTCGATGTTGCGGAAGACGCCTTCGAGCTTGCTCTTGTTCGCCTCCTCAATGTGATCGAGCACAATATTGATCAACTCGCCGATATTGGCGTCATTGCGACGCTCGTACACGGCTTTGAAGTCCGCTAGGAAGCGATCCTGCACCTTATTACTTTCGTTAGCGTCCTTCAGCTCGACGAAAGGCAGCAGAAAGCGTTCGCGCTCCAACCGGCGGCGAATGCGCTCGTCGTCATCGCCGTACTGGCGTTTATATTCGGCGTAGTGGTCATTCCACAAGTCGCTGATGTACTTGAGGAACAGCATCACCAGGATGTAGTCCGTGTATTGCGCGGGATCAACCACGCCACGGAAAGTGTCGCACGCCGCCCAGGCCGTCGCGTTGACTTCTTGTTGAGAAACCTTATCGGCCATTCGTCGCTCCTGGGTGTTCTATAAGCGAGGATTCTGACGCTTTACCCATCAGAATCCTCGTAGTCAGCGCCTTGCGCCGACCAATCAGCTCTTGCATCAACTGGGACTCTCGCGACGCCAGTTGGGCAATTTCCACAATCAACCGCTGTACCTCCAATGGTGGCCAAAGAACAGCGAGCTGCTCCAATGTTGCCTTGCTGATCATCTTTACATCCGTTCCCTCGGCCTGACCAGCAAGCGCGCTCTGCGTGGCTGGCAGATTAATGAACCACTGAAGGTAGGCGGGAACGACCGAGTCGGGCCGTGGACGAATTAGCATCATCGGAGCGACGAGAACTGCACGGCCGGGGGAGGAGGCCACGAGCGATGCCGAGTTCGAGCCGCCGCGCGACCTGAACAGCAGATCACCTTTTTGAACCAAATGGCGGTCCTTTAGGTCGGGCATCTGAATCCGCGCGAGGTTTTTTGGGTGCAACAGGTTCGAGTCATCGATATCCTTCATTTGAATCACCGCGACATCTCCATCGGCGTCCACCTCTAGCCGACTTCGAAACGAGTAGCCCGTCCGCACCTCGGCAATATCACCTAATAGAATACTCATTTTATACAGAAACCTGTTTTCTGGTTTTTTACAACGACCACGTAGGAATAGTAGAGCATTGCCCGCAACAAGTAAAGTGCTGTAATTTATTTATAGCGATTTATTTTCGCAACAGAAGCCCCACCACCGATGACTAACAGACCAACCAATGAGGTTGTGGAAAACTCATCACCTGTAGAACCACAAACAATCGTCTTGCTAAAAGTGATCATTATGATCAAAATAAACACAATGATTCTTTTTAGCGAGGTGCATTCATGAAAACAATGACAGCGCGTGAAGCCAAAACTCATTTTGGCGAGCTACTGGATGCGATGCAGCGAGAACCCGTTCTTGTTACGAAAAACAATCGCCCGGTTGGAATCATGATCTCCATTCAAGACGCCGCCGACACCCTCATACCCGAGATGTTCATGGAAAAAGAAGAGGGTTACGACGATTGGTTTCAGGCTAAGGTGTCACGCTCATTCGATGCTATAAACAACGGACAAACCAACACCTCATCGCACGAAGACACTACGGAACGCGTGTGGCAAAAACTACGAGCCAAGACCCGCCCCGCGACCGAATAGCAATTAACCATGGTCAGCGTCAAATGGACGGAAGAGGCTGAATTAGACCTCGAAAACATTCTCACATACTACCTTGATAACGCCGGTATGCGCGTTACCGAGGCGGTTTACAACCGAATCAAAACGCAGGTTGGTTCGCTCAACGCTTTTCCTGAACGGTGCCGACCCGGGCGCGTTCCTGGCACTAAAGAATACGTCATTAACCGCTTACCCTACATTGCGGTGGTTGCCGTGGGGGTAGATTCAATAACGATATTGAACATCATGCACACGGCCAGGAAATATCCACCCAATCATCCGTAGGCGTAAAAACCGACACAACCGGCACAACCCTAACCCTTCGGCCGCATATGCGGAAACAACAGCACATCGCGAATCGACGGTGAATCCGTCAACAACATCACCAAACGATCAATGCCAATCCCCTCGCCTGCGGTCGGCGGCATACCATGCTCCAACGCGGTAATGTAGTCTTCATCAAAATGCATCGCTTCATCGTCGCCTGCATCTTTATCCGCCACTTGCTGGCGGAAACGCTCGGCTTGGTCTTCAGCGTCATTGAGCTCTGAAAAGCCATTCGCGATTTCGCGGCCACCGACGAAAAATTCGAAGCGATCGGTGACAAAAGCATCACTATCGTTGCGACGCGCGAGCGGTGAAACTTCGGTTGGATAGGCAGTAATAAAAGTCGGGTTGCGCAACTTCTGTTCAACCACTTTTTCAAAAATTTCAGTTTGAATTTTCCCCAATCCGTAACTCGCTTTCACCGTGATGCCTAACTTAACGGCTAACGCCCGTGCCGATTCAAGGGTGTCTAAATCCGCAAGATTAATTTCCGGATTAAAATGCACAATAGAGCCCTTCAAGGTGTAACGCTCGAATGGCCGATCAAAATCGAAAACTTCTCCCTGATAGTTCACTTCGGTCGTGCCTAACACGGTTTTTACGACATCGCGTAACATGTTTTCCGTTAGGATCATCAAGTTATTGTAATCCGCGTACGCCTCATAGAATTCCAACATAGTGAATTCTGGGTTATGCCGCGTGGAGAGTCCTTCGTTGCGGAAGTTACGATTAATTTCGAATACGCGCTCAAAACCGCCGACCACACAGCGCTTTAGATACAGCTCGGGCGCGATACGCAGAAACAATTCCATATCCAGCGCATTGTGAAAAGTCGTGAACGGCTTGGCGGTTGCCCCACCAGGGATCGCTTGCATCATCGGCGTTTCAACTTCGAGGAAGTTGCGCTCGGTCAAAAACTGCCGAATGCGCGCCACCACGGCCGCGCGAATTTGAAACGTTCTGCGCGTGGCTTCGCTCATAATCAAGTCTAAATACCGTTGCCGGTATTTCACTTCTTGATCCGCAATGCCGTGGAATTTTTCTGGCAACGGGCGTAGCGATTTGGTCAACAAGCGCAGCGAATCGCACTTAACTGACAACTCGCCAGTTTTCGTTTTAAACATCACGCCTTCGACGCCAATGATGTCGCCAATATCCCACTTCTTGAATTCGTCGTAAGTTTCTAAAGAGAGGTTATCGCGCGCGACAAATAACTGCATTTGCCCAGACATATCTTGCAAATGCGCAAAGCTCGCCCGGCCCATTACACGCCGCGTCATCATGCGTCCCGCCACGGAAACACGAATCGGGCTTGCGTCGAGTTCTGCCGGTTCCATTTCCGAATATTTAGCATGCAACTCACCCACCACCACATTGCGGCGGAAATCGTTGGGAAAGGCAACGCCTTTATCGCGTATGGCCTGTAATTTGGTACGCCGCTGTGCGATCAAATCGCTTTCATCGACGTTTACAGATGTATTCTCAGTTGGCTCACTCATAATTAATCTCATGCACGTAAATAAATTAGGCGCCCATACGCGCCGAAGGCGAACAACTAAAGCCCGCTTTTTAAACTGGCTTCAATGAAATCGTCTAAATCACCGTCTAATACACGTTGGGGATTCCCAGTCTCGTGGCCGGTGCGCAAATCTTTAATACGCGACTGGTCTAACACGTACGAACGAATCTGGCTGCCCCAACCGATGTCGGCTTTGTTGTCTTCCAGTATTTGCTTTTGGGCATTGCGCTTTTGCAGCTCCAACTCATAGAGTTTGGATTTAAGCTGCTTCATCGCATAGGCTTTATTTTGATGCTGGGAGCGACCACTCTGGCATTGAACCACGGTGTTCGTTGGCACGTGGGTAATACGCACGGCCGATTCCGTACGGTTAACGTGTTGTCCACCGGCGCCGGATGCACGGTAAACGTCAATACGTAAATCGGCGGGATTAATGTCGATATCAATATTGTCGTCCACTTCCGGGCCAACAAATACCGACGCGAACGAGGTGTGACGACGATTGCCCGAATCGAATGGCGATTTACGCACTAAGCGATGGACACCCGTTTCTGAACGCAACCAGCCGTAGGCATAGGGGCCAACGAAGTGAACCGTGGCGCTTTTGATTCCAGCCACATCACCGGCGGAGGCCTCAATCAATTCGGTTTGATAACCGCGCCGCTCGCCCCAACGCAAATACATGCGTAACAGCATTTCTGCCCAGTCTTGCGCCTCCGTGCCACCGGAACCTGATTGCACGTCCAAATAAGCATTGTGCGAATCCATTTCACCCGAAAACATGCGCTGAAATTCAAGCTCTGCCACTTGTTTGTCCAGCCGATCCAAGTCTTTCGAGACCGCGTCGACCGTGCCGGTATCGTCTTCCAGGCCGGCCATGTCTAACAGATCATTCGCTTCGTCGAGGTTGTCACCCATTAAGCGCAGAGTGCCAACGATTTGTTCGAGTTGTGCGCGCTCCTTCCCTAAGGCTTGGGCGCTATCGGGCTTGTCCCAAATTTTCGGGTCTTCTAATTCGCGGGTGACTTCGACTAGCCGTTCGGCTTTGCTGTCGAAGTCAAAGATACCCCCTTAGAGCGGCGGAGCGCTCTCGGAGATCTTTGATTCGATTGTAATAGGGGTTCAGTTCTAGCATAACAGTCGCCGCAATCGCGTCCAAAAGGGCGCCAATCATACAGCAAACCGGCGGGATCGAGAATGCGCGTTATAAATGTCGCGTGCGAATATGGGCCAGCAATCCCTGGGACGCGGCATCAATCATATCCAACACCCGTTCAAATCCTTGTTCACCGCCATAATAGGGGTCTGGAACTTCCCTTTCCGCCAAATGCGGCGCGTAGTCCAAAAACAATTGTAATTTGGCCTTCGCCTCTGGCGGACACAAGCGCGCGAGGATTTGATAGTTCTCGTCATCCATCGCCAGCACATAATCGAAGGCGGCAAAGTCAGCGGCTTCAACACGCCGCGCGCGCAATGTGCTCAGATCAATACCGCGCCGTAATGCCGCCTCTTGGGAACGGCGGTCTGGCGAGTTGCCAATATGATAGGCGTGAGTGCCGGCGGAGTCAACGACAATACGGTCGCCTAAATTTTGCTCTTTTACCAATTGAGCAAATAAGCCGTGCGCCGTCGGTGAACGGCAAATATTGCCCATGCAGACAAATAAGACTCTGATCATTGGTGGCTCCAGCCCGTGCGGAGCCTTTATTCTAGACCAAGCGCAGGAGTTTGCGAACGCGATTTCGCTTTAACCACTCCAGTGTGGTGGCGAAGTTTCGCGTCACAACGGTCAGCGCGTACTGTCGATTGCGAATGAAACGATGTTCATGGAGATAATCAATGTCATCAAGGGCATTGACTAAACGACGAACTTGAACGGCTTCTTCATCGGTCATTCGCTTGGCACTGCGCAACATTTGAATCCCCCTTTTGACTATTTTTCGTCATGATCGCCTCGTTGTAGTGGAAGTCTACCGTCGAATTGTGACAAATTTGTGAACTAGACAGCCAATCTTCCGGGCGCTTGGATCAAATTGAACGAACGGCCCTTGATTCGGCCCAATGGCGAAGGGCCGCGTGGCGTTACCCATTTCTCACCTCTTCAAGCCCGTCCAGTGCGTCCAGTGCGTTGCCGATATGCTCAAAAAATGCAGGAAGCCTCGGGGCGATAGTCGGCCAGAACGCGGCTGCCGCATCAAACGATTAGCGCGAAAACAGGGAAGCGATTACAATTCCGCCTGTTGAAACTAAAAAGACCCTAAACTGGCAAAACGATTGCACGTATTTACGCGACGCAATTACTCATTTCGCGCAAGCCCTGTTAGGTAAACCAAGTTAAGCACGTGCACACGAAGACAGTAACACGTAAACAAAGCGGCCTAAATTCGGCAGCCAAGTTCTCGATCCGCGCTGAAAAACAACCATGAAAACGCCAAAGCGCATCGAACCCTTGGTCGAGGACGGCCTGGTTGACACGGTTGTTCGCCAACTCATGAGCGGCAAAGAGGCCAACGTGTACGTCGTGCGTTGTGGCACTGAAGTGCGTTGCGCGAAAGTTTACAAAGAAGCCAATCAGCGCAGTTTTAGGCAAAGCGTCGAATACACAGAAGGTCGCAAGGTTAAAAATAACCGGCGCGCCCGTGCCATGGAAAAAGGCACGCGCTACGGTCGTGAGGCGCAAGAAGAAGCCTGGCAGAGTGCGGAAGTCGCGACCTTATTCCGACTCGCGGATGCCGGTGTTCGTGTCCCCCGACCCTATAATTTTCTCGACGGCGTGCTACTGATGGACTTGGTCACCGACAGTAACGGTGAAGCCGCGCCTCGACTAGGCGAGATAACGTTCACGCCCGAAGACGCCCGCCGTACCCATCGCGAATTGATTACGCAAGTCGTGCGCATGTTGTGCGCCGGCGTCGTGCATGGAGACTTGTCCGCCTACAATGTCCTGCTCAGTGATGAAGGCCCGGTCATTATCGACTTCCCACAGGCCGTTGATGCCGCTGGCAATAGTCACGCCTTTAATATGCTAGAACGTGACGTGACCAATTTAGCGACGTATTTCGGACAGTTTGCGCCGGAATTGCTGACGACCGATTACAGCATGGAAATTTGGTCCCATTATCAAGGGGGAACACTCACCCCAGAAACACCCTTAACCGGCCAGTTCAAACGTAACGATAAAATTGCCGACGTTGAAGGGGTGCTACTTGTGGTTGAAGCGGCGGCGAAAGAAGAGGAAGAGCGGCGGCGATTTCTTCAAGAATTGGAAGACGAATAATTTTGCCAAAGCGGTCGCAAAAATGTGCGCCCTCTGCGCCACTTCGCAGTAGAATTTGTTTAAAGCGAACCGAACGTAACGAAGCGGCCCTGGTCGAATGATCACCCGTCGCTTTCTTTCACAACTCGGTGAACCGCAAACAAGAAAAGCACACGGGGATGAAACATGTACCGCTTAGCCAGTTTTTATCTAATTGCGTCCGGCATCGCCGCACTCACCTATCAAGTAACCTGGGTGCGATTGCTAGGACTGAGCATGGGCTCGGCCAGTGCGTCGGTAAGCACGGTATTGGCTGCGTTTTTCATGGGCCTTGCCTTGGGCAGCTTGCTGGCGCCACGTCTAACACGTTCCGGCGTTAACTCTCTTAAAGTATTCCTTTGGCTAGAAGCCGCCATGGGTGTCAGTGGCCTCGCACTCCTGCCCATTTTGCTCAATCTTGACCAGTTCATGGCGTGGGTGCCCGAACTCGGCCGCGCCCTGCCGACGAAATTTTTCGTCACCCTCGCCCTGCTCGCCGTGCCGACCATTTGTATGGGTGCCACGTTTCCTGTCATGGCGGCGCTTTTGGTGCGTCGTGAACACGAAGTGGGTCGCCGCTTAGGTGAGTTATACAGCCTAAACACGCTAGGTGCGGCGCTTGGCGCGGGATTAGCAGGATTTGTTTTTATCCCTAATCTTGGCCTAAACGGCGCAATATACCTTGCGGTCGGAATCAATTTATCTATCGCAGTGAGCGGCATGCTGTTAAGCCGACACCTCGTCTTGGCCCCCCATGAAGCGGATCCAACACAGCCGTCACACGCCACCCCAAGCCAAGGCAATTTTGCCGCGCTGGTCGTCCTCGCGGCCACCGGCGGCGTTTCCATCGCCACCGAAGTTGCCTGGACCAAATACTTAGGCATTTTTACCGGAACTACCGTGTTCGGTTTCGCCGCCATGCTCAGCATTTTTTTAATCGGCATCGCGACAGGTTCCTGGGCGATTCGGCGCCACGTACACCGCTTTCGCGCACCGATGGTGTGGCTTGCCGCCGGGCTAATAGCGACGTGCGCCGCGCTATTTTATACGCTGGCGGGCTT
>JANOTC010000290.1:0-5824 GCA_031416175.1 Gammaproteobacteria bacterium | reverse complement strand
GTGCAGGTGCAACAGCTGGAGCGGCGGAAACGGCAGGCGCTTTCTTAGCGTGCTTTTCTACGCAGGTCTTCATGAACGCTTCCATCTTGTCATCAGCAACATGATCTTTCTTTGCCATTGCTTTGCAATTGTCGTCAGCAGAGTGCTTTTCGCCAGCCATAACGGACATCGAACCCGTCGCCAACAAGGCAACAACGGAAGAGGCAAGTATCAATTTCATCATAAATTATCTCCAAGGGTATCAAAGGGGGGAATAGGCAGCCAATCATCCGCAACAACGCGCAAAGGCAGTTCAAGACTAAACGGAATCCCGTTAACTTAACGCCACACTCAACGTTGGCCATCACGTTGGCCACGACTACTGCGCAAGAATAGGGAACATTGAATAGGAAAGGAATCACAAACGCGTCACACTATGTAATAGATTGTAACAGCACCATAATTTTGCGGAAACGCTATAATAGACTACCCTGGCAATTTCTACTTACTGAAGGCGTGCCGACACTATGCGTATTGCT
Organism: Gammaproteobacteria bacterium; assembly: GCA_031416175.1. Classification (GTDB taxonomy): domain Bacteria; phylum Pseudomonadota; class Gammaproteobacteria; order S012-40; family S012-40; genus JANOTC01. The sequence goes on along the minus strand of JANOTC010000290.1, from coordinate 5,306 downwards.
CTGTTAGAAGATGACCCTTCTCAAATTGAATTATTGCAAAACTGGCTAACGGAAGCCGGGCATAAAACGCAGGCATTTAGGAGCAGCGCCGAATTGGTGCGCAGCCTCAGCCGTGACAGCTTTGATGTAATGGTATTTGATTGGGAGCTTCCAGGGAAGACGGGCTTAGAATTGTTGCAACAACTCAAGAGTGAACGAAAACTCGAAACGCCCGTATTATTCCTAACCAATCGTGACAATGAAGTCGACATCGTTGCCGCGCTAGATGCCGGTGCAGACGACTACATCATTAAACCGGCACGGCGTCTTGAATTTCTTGCTCGGGTCAATGCAGCTGCGCGAAAGCACGCTATTACCGACTCGAAAGAAGCACAACGCTTCCCGCCCTATTTATTTACACCAGCAACACAGCAAATCGCTTTCAACGGCCAAATGGTAACGCTCACCACAAAAGAATTCGATCTGGCTCTGTTCCTATTTAGGCACGCCGGAAAACTCGTTAGCCGCAGCCACATTCTTGAAACAGTGTGGGGCAGTCGCGGCGACTTGAACACCCGAACGGTGGATACTCACATGAGTTTAGTTCGGCAAAAACTTCAGCTTGCTCCCGAGAACGGTTGGCGCCTAGGCACCGTGTATCGGCATGGCTATCGTCTCGAACACATAACGGCGGAAGCGGCAACATGACAGTACGTTTAGCGTTGGGTGGGGCCGCCCTGCTCATGATGGTGGGTGGCGTTCACCCCAAGCAAGTAATGGCTGATGACTGGATCTACACGACTCGCCCGGGCGATACACTGTGGAGCATTGGTGAAGCGTATTTGCGCCGTCCGGTGGAACTAACGGCACTGCAAAATCACAATCAAATCACCGATCCAAAGAAAATTCCTCCCGGCACGCAGATAAAAATTCCGCTAACCATGTTAAAACGGCAACCTGATCCTGTTGTAGTCAGTTTTGTACGTGGTGGCGTCTGGTTGCGGCACAGTAAATCTATGGATGCCGCAACCGCCTTAAGTGTAGGTAGCCCATTGCGCGTGGGTGACCGCATCAATACGGATGCGGGCGCAGGAGCCACACTGACCTTTGCCGATGGCTCGGTGGTTTTCATTTCAGAACAAAGCGAATTGGAGTTAGACACAATCAGCCTCCTACGTTCCGGCGGCATGGTGGACGCGCGATTGCGCTTACAACGCGGGCAAATCCAATCGCAAGTTCGCCCGCGCGACAAACCCGGTGCGCGGTTCGAGGTCATCACACCGGCGGCCGTCGCTGCGGCACGCGGAACACAATTTCGGGTGACCAGCATTGAATCACCTGCCTCTATGCGCAGCGAAGTGCCAGAAGGTAAAGTGGGCGTCAGCGCCCAGCAAGTTGAACGCGCCGTGTCTGCTGGTTTTGGCGTAATAACTGCTAATGGTGAGCCGCCTGGACAACCCGCCAAATTGCCGCTTGCGCCGAATCTTTCACGTATCCCAGCCACACTTTCACCCGGTGACCGTGCCGCCTGGGAGCCATTGGCAGGCGCCGTGAATTATCGCGCCATTATTGTCCATGCGGAGGCGCGCAATGCGCGCGTATTCGAACAATATCAACCAGAACCCATTCTTGTCTGGCCCGATTTAAAGCCTGGAGACTACCTTGTGAAGGTACGTGCAACCGACACGGCTGGATTTGAAGGCCTGGATGGTGAACAGGCCGTCGCTGGACTGGCCCGACCCCCGCTGATCGCACTGACCGCGCCTGTCAACGAAAGTCCGCGCAACATGCTTAACACAGTAAATGGACAACTTACTTTCCACTGGCACGCCGTCCGTGGCGCTAACAGTTATCGCTTTCAGGTGCGAGCGGAAGATGCGCAACAGCCTGTACTGGACGCTGTCACGAGTGATCTTCATTTCATGGCCCAATCCGCACTACCGCCTGGCCACTACGCGTGGCGAGTAGCGGCTCGCAATGCGCAAGGAAAACTGGGCGATTTCGGAAGTGAATCTCATATTGTAATTTTGCCCACGCCTGACAATCTATAGCTGCTGGTCGAATGCGACCACTACTCGGAACCAAGTCTCGCCGCATCGCGCCACCCGAATGGGTGCGCTTTGCTGGGCTATTAGTGATTGCATTATTCATACTCATGGCCACGGATTGGCTTTGGCGTTGGGACCAGTTGCTCTACGATGCACAGCTACGCTACACAGAACGCCCTGCACCGGATGACGTTGTCATCGTGGCCATTGATGAGGAGAGTCTTGCTTCGCTGGGTCGCTGGCCCTGGCCAAGAAGCATCCACGCGAAGTTAGTCGACACGCTTACCAAGGAAGGCGCGAAGGCGATCATGCTCGACGTAATATTCGCCGAGCGGACGCGTGAAAACAGTGCCGAGGACGCGCAATTAGTCCGCGCCGTGCAACAAAGCGGCAGAGTCGCACTGCCCGTTTTTGTTGAACAGCCCCGGTTGGGTGGGCAGCTCAAAGAAACGCTACCCTTTCCTGAACTTGCATCCATCGCCGCCGGTTTGGGACACGTCCACGTTGAGCTGGACCCCGACGGCATTGCCCGCAGCGTTTACTTGCGCGAGGGCCTCGGTGAACCGCACTGGCCGCATATCGCGGCAGAGTTAATCCGTTTAACGCAGGGTTCGGCCCCGCTCCCTTTGCCAGGCAGTACAAACTCCAGCTCAGACAAATCATCACCGTTCGTTTGGCGACGCGACAATCGCATCCTCATTCCGTATGCGGGGCCGCCGGGACAATTCTCACGTATTTCTTATGCCCAGGTCTTGCGTGGCGAATACACATCTAACGCCTTTCGTAACAAAATTGTGTTTGTTGGCGCCACCGCCACTGGGCTGGGGGACGCCTTGCCAACGCCGGTTTCGGGACTTTCGCAGCCAATGCCTGGCGTAGAAATAAACGCCAACGTGTTTACCGCCCTGCGCGACGGCCGCTCAATTGAACCGGTAAGCCCTTGGCTGCGCGCGGCACTTTCTCTGCTCATTGTGCTGGCAACGGCTGCTGTATTGCCAACGCTTTCGCCACGCAATGCCCTCTTTGCCACCGTGGCCATGGCTACCACAACGGCAGTGATGAGCTGGCTAACATTACGATACATGTTAGTTTGGTTTCCACCTGTTCCCGCACTCGTCTGCGTCATTATCGCTTACCCGCTGTGGAGTTGGCGCCGCCTCGAATACGCCCTCCGGTATCTCAACCAAGAATTGGCGCGACTGCAAACGGAACCGCATATGATCCGCCCCAAGACCGACCAACAATTCACTCAAGCATTAACCTTCCTCGCCACCATCATGCCACTCAGTGGTTACACGGTCACGACGCACAACGGCGTTAGCTTATTGATTTGGGGCGACACTCCGCGCCCAGCGAAAATGCCCACTCAAGCGAGCGAATGGCAACCCTTCGGCAATGCAATATGGCGTACACTCAAAATAGAAGAGCAAACGTTCATGCTCGGAATACGCTGGCGCACTGCCGCCCCACCCGGATTGACACAAACGGCAACCCTAACAGAACTTGCATACGATATTGTCAATTTGCGTTTGCCACGTCCCGCCGACCCTGTGGAACTTCTTCAGACACGTATAGAACAAGTTCAGCGTGCCGGTGCAGATCTCCATGAATTACGGCGTCTTGTCGCCGACAGCATGGAACAAATGGGTGAAGGTATGTTGGTCGTCAGCAATGTCGGCAGTGTCATTCTCTCCAACCAACTTGCGGCTCACCATACCGGGCATTCTAATGAACATTCCATGTTAGGTATGAGCGTGTTAACGGCACTTGCGCCGCTACTGATCGAAAAAACCGATTGGCGTACTGCACTCGCCGACGCGCTCTTTTCAAACACGCGCTTCTCCCAAGAAACGGTAGACGTTAACAGCAAAAAACTGCTAGTACAAATTGTGCCTCTGCTCGGCGAGCAGGCAGAAACGCGGGGTGCCATTATTAGTTTTGTCGACGTCACCGAGTTACACGCTGTCGCGCAGCAAAGAAGCGAAATGATTGATTTTTTGTCCCACGACTTGCGCTCTCCAATGGTATCCACGTTGGCGCTGATTGAATTAGCCAAGCGTAACAGCGGCCCAGCGGATTTACCTTCCTTGCTTGCGCAACTTCAAGCTAGAACGCAGCGCACACTGAGTTTAGTCGAGGCCTTTGTGCAGCTTACCCGCGCGCAAAATATTGGCGACGCGAGTTTGTATTCCACAGATATTACCGAGGCCGCACGCAACGCGTTAGACCAACTGTGGGCGCCCGCACGCACAAAGGAAATAAAGCTTGAATCGACTATGCCGGAACAGGGCGCCTGGGTACGTGGAGACCCCTTTTTAATTGAACGCGCGATTACTAACCTCTTAAGTAACGCCGTAAAATACAGCCCAAAAGGGACGATAGTGACACTGACTATTAGCGAACAAGGCGGCCGCGCAACATGCTGTGTGCGTGATAACGGCTATGGCATTTCAAGCGAAAACCTACCCCATTTATTCACTCGCTTTCAACGAATTCAGCGCCCCGAGCACGCACAGGAACCCGGAACCGGACTCGGCCTCATGTTTGTTAAAACGGTCGCGAACAAACTTGATGGAGAGGTAACAGTACAAAGCGAACTAGGTAAAGGTTCAGTGTTTTGTATTGATTTGCCAGCGGAACCACACAGGGTAAACAGCGCTTACGCGTCTGCGCCTACCTCGGCGGACTGAAGTTGTTTTACGTTCACCGTTTCAATTCGCCTACTCGACGGCGATGACAACAACACCATATCGTTTCGCAATGACCGCCCCACGTTTGCGCGCGGCCCGCCAAGAAACTTCAATTTTTCGAAGTTGTGCCAGTCTAACAAGCACGATGGACATTGTTTAGCGCGGTCTGTCCGCAATCGTGCTTTGCACAAGGGGCAGATGGCTCGATTCTGCATTTTCCCGTCAGTGAGGAGCACATTGCCAATGGCAATTCCCTGTCGTTGTTCAATCGCGCGAATAAGCTTGAGACTCAGCGCACTAATAGCCGCCAAACTCAAACAGCTCAACCCGGCTATCAATTGGATTGGAACTCTGTCCGACAAACTCAATATCGGCACCGCATACATGAATATCAATATCGCACTCCACCAAAATGCAATCCACGAAGGCGCATTTAAATGTTGCCATTTGGTCGACCCACCCAAAGCGTTAGGCGTAGGTAAACTTGCGCACCAAAGATCATCGGTCAATTGCTTGGGTACGTAAAAATTCGCTATGGGAATAAAAAACCCAAATAACACCCAGCGCGGTTTATACTGCAGGTTTCGAA
>JANOTC010000289.1:0-9840 GCA_031416175.1 Gammaproteobacteria bacterium | reverse complement strand
GAATGTCTAAACTTGAGGAAGATTGCATCCTAGACAGCTTCGGGCAAAAAGCGCGATGTAGCGTGCAGGCGTCAATATGACCTTCTCGGCACACTCAGCGACAAGTGATGCACGCCCACTGTGGTCCGTCCGCCTTGCTCTCAAATCAACACCACGGAGCACTCCCTGGCGCCGGCCGCATCCGCACGTTTTTTCATTCGCTGGTCGAATGTGGCGAACCCCGCAGCGCCCCGGCTGGAAGCGAGATGCAGTGCATCGGCAAAATCCATTCCTGCCTCAACAAGCGCGAACGCACGGGCAACCGCCGCACTGTCCTCGACGGTAACCTGCGGCAGTCCCGCCGTGGTTTTTAGCGCTTTTAGGATAAGTTTTTGCGGCAGCGTGTAACTGAAGCGCAATACCCATGCGGTTTCAAGTAGCACCGTTTTACTAACAAAAATGGGCGAGCGTTCAAAAAGTGCGGCGGCGCGCTCGGCTTGCGCCGCGTCATCCTGCGCAATTAGACGGACGAGGATGTTGGTGTCAATCGCGATCATAACTCGCCTTTATTCCCGCCGCGACCGCTGCATCCATCTCCTCGATCGTCCGGGTCGGCCCCCTGTAATTGGCGCAACCAATCAAATCCTCCAGGCGAGACGGCTTAAAAGGCTTAACAGGGCGCAGCAAAACGCCCTCCGGGGTGTCCTCGACCAGGAACTCGACCCCCTGCTCCCATTTGTGTGCGACTCGAATATGTTTGGGCAGGATTACCTGCCCTTTGCTCGATAGCCTTGTGGTATCCACGATAGCACGGCCTTGATTGGGTAAGAAATATGTAAGACATTATAGATCTCGTCCCGGCCGCCCTGCAACGCCCCCTGGTTGCGATCAGCAATGAGGACTTTGCTATTATTGACGAGCCTGAATTGCCCTTCATGCCTCGAAGAGTTACCGTCCACGTGCGGGAGTGCGAAAGTAAGGAGTGTAAATATGAGTGCCGAAATTCAGATTGTGAATCCGCAGCCCGTTCTCATAGATGACGAAGAGCGCTTCAAGCTGGCGGCCTACGCAGCGGTGATAGAAGACGATCCTGAAGAAGATGTCTTGTGGGGGCGTTACGTACAAGCGCAGACAGGTTTTGCGCGAGAAGTCCTAGCCAACCCGACCGAGGACGTCTGGAATGACGTGTGAGTCCACTCGAACATTCAAGCGTGACGGTCACGACGCCCCAGGCCTTCGGCTAGCAGCATGGTCACCAGCGTGTGTCATTGAACAAGGCTGGGCCTTGAAGTCGTCGTCTTGTTAGCGGGTGGCGACAAGAGCACTCAAGAGAAAGACATCAAGACTGCCCTGGAACTGGCGCGACAGCTGTAGGAGAGTATTTAATGGGTGAACTGAAAACGAAAATTTGGGATGTGGCTGAGCATCTCAATACTGAAGAAGAGATGGTGCTTTACTTTGATGCCTGCGTCGAGGAAGACCCTGGCGACGGAAGTCTGATCCGTGCCGCACTGGGCATGCGGCTCCGCGCCGAGGTGATTCATCCACCGACAAGATAACGTGAACCGCAAGGCTACTTTCAGGCCCAGGTTTGACGCGAGCTAGGTGGTCGATTCCGGCAACCTGCCACGGCAGGTTTCGCAAAAGAAGCGCTGGCCAATCCGTCCACCCGCACCAACGCCACACCCCCTTGACTCCCTCGCCCCAATCGTCTCTAATTGCCGTTCAACCGATGAACGGTCCGTTCTCGATCGCCACTGAACACAACGCACGCGTGATGAGCCCAGAAACCAAATTTCCAAAATACGCGGTCCTATCCGCCTTGCTCATCAAGACAAAGCCGAACAAAAATCGCTCATGCAAAAGAGCGGAGAGCTAATTGCGGAAATTTTCAATGACGATTTGCAGACAAATGACGCGGAAACCACAATCGAATTGAATTTCGCGGTTCTGAAATTTAAACACACGGTCAAGAAGAAAAATAAATGACGCTCAAACACCACGGTTCCACCGCGTACTATTATCACGAGTGATGATTTGAAAAAAATATCCGCCGAACTGCTCGATACGATCAAAAACCGAATCGTAGACGCGATCCGCCCCGAAAAAATTATATTGTTCGGTTCTCATGCTTGGGGCATTCCCGGCGATGATAGCGACATTGACTTGTACATCGTCGTGGCGAAATCCGATCAGCCGGCGTACAAAAAAGCGCGTGAGGTCTACCGCGCACTACGCGGTGTGAACGTGCCGATAGACGTCATCATACAGTCGCACGACGAGGCTGCGCGCAGCCAGCGGGTTGCGACCTCGCTAGGCAAAAAGGTGGCTGAAGAAGGCGTCGTGCTGTATGGATGACCCCAAGCACACAGAAATTCGGCAGTGGCTAGTCAAAGCGCGCCACGATGTTGAGTCTGCGAAAGTCCTCGCTGCCCACCCGCATTCACTGCGAGATACGGCGGTTTATCATTGCCAGCAGGCGGCCGAAAAAGCGCTGAAAGCCTATCTAACATGGGCGGACTCGCCATTCCAGAAGATTCACGACTTAACAACGCTTCTCGCACAGTGTAGTCGCCACGACGCGGCCTTTTCTCAGCATCAAGACGCGTGTGAAATTCTGACGCCCTATGCGACGCTATTCCGCTATCCTGGTGAGGTGATGGAGCCTGACGCGTCTGACGTGGCAGAGGCGATACAATTGACGACTCAAATTTTAGACTTTGTGGAGGCTCGTTTTCCGTCAGACGTGGCTGGGTCGGTATAAAACAGACCGTTCTCGATCACCACTGAACACAACGCACGCGTGATGAGCCCAGAATCCAAATTCCCAAAATACGCGGCACTATTCGCCTTGTTCATCAAGAATTGACATGGATCAACACGCCAAAATTTACCTCACAGAAAGCCGCAATGACGGTTGCCTAGCATGAGTAACCTCAAAAAAATGGAAAATGTACAGGCGCGCATCATTGAGGTTCAGGGGCAATTGGTGTTGCTCGATAGTCATGTCGCTGAGATTTGCGGCGTTTAAGGCAGGCGAGTTAATGGAGTGGCGACTCGTTTCCCGCCCGCCAGACGTGGCTGGGGTGGCATGAGGGGGCTGTGTGTGCCTTTTTTACATCTTGAAAAGACCTGTTAACGGTGCTATTGTTGATGCGATTACAATGTATCGGAGGTCGGTCATGGCGCACCTTATTCTCGCGGAAACCACCGCAAGTGTTTCTGAATTGAAGAAGAACCCTATGGGCACCGTTGCCGCGGGCGAGGGTTTCCCGGTTGCAATCCTCAACCGGAACGAGCCGGCGTTTTATTGTGTTCCAGCAAAAGCCTATGAGGCTTTAATGAACAAACTCGAAGACATCGAGCTAAACGCAATCGCCGACGCGCGCAAAGATCAGTCCGTTGTCAGAGTCCAGCTTGACGACCTTTAAGCTTGGGTTTCTCGATGATGCCTTGAAGGAGTGGGGCAAACTGGACATTGGTACGCGTGACCAATTCAAGAAGAAATTGGCCGAACGTTTGACGAACCCGCGTGTCCCCGCCGCTCAGCTATCCGGCAGCAAAGACCGGTACAAAATCAAACTTCGGAGTGCTGGCTATCGCTTAGTCTACGAAGTTCGCGACAACGCGCTAATCGTCGTTGTCGTTGCTGTTGGAAAGCGCGAACGAAACGCGGTCTATAAAGCAGCCACAAAGCGCTAAGCGCAATCAATCAGCATCCTGCCGAAGGTGAATCCGCCTCAAGCCGGCTCGTAGCTTTCATCCACTACGCACCAACATTCCACACCCCCTTGACTCCCACGCCCCAATCGACTCTAATTGCCGTTCAACCGATGAACAGCCCGTTCTCGATCTTTAACTGAACACAACGCACGCGTGATGAGCCCAGAAGCCCAATTCCCAAAATACCCGGCCCTATCCGCCTTGCTCATCAAGAATTGACATGGACCAACACGCCAAAATCTGCGTCGCTGGCCACCGCGGTCTTGGCGGGTCTGCTCTGGTCCGCCAGCTCGCCACGAATCTTTCGGAGCTGCACGCGAAATGAAGAGGCGCTTACAGACAAAATACGATCCTAAAGCTGATCCTGTCGTAACCTCCTTCAGTGCCGAAATTCACCAACGGTTGGGGCAACACCTACGTCAACTTTGCCTGTTTGGGTCGCGTGCCCGTGGTGATGCGAGAGCCGACTCGGATTACGACATGCTCGTCGTTGTTGACCAACGAAGCCCTGAAATTAGGGACATAATATTAGACATTGAAGTCAATATCCTGGATCAGCACCAAGCTCTCGTGGCGTCCATTGTCCGCAGTGAGGACGAGTGGCTACGCGGGCAGGGGTTTCCGCTTGCCCGCAATATTTCGCGGGAAAGTGTGCAGCTTTGAGTGGCGAAATCAACGCGATACTCGCGAAAGCGGAAGATAAGCTACGCATCGCGGAGGTTCTCCTGCGCGAAGCTGCCTGGGATGATGCCGTATCGCGCGCCTATTACGCTGCGTTTCATGCTGTCAGCGCGCTTCACTTGTCCCACGGAAACAGCTACTCGAGTCATGCTCAAACGATAGGGCAATTCAATAAGGAGTTCGTCCGGACAGGCTTGTTCCCAAGAGAGTTCGCTACCACGCTCGCGCGCCTTTTCGAAGACAGGCAGAGCGGCGACTACGACATTTTGAGCGCAGTCAGCGAGCAAGAGGCGCGTGACGACGTTGCTGCCGCTGGAAAGGTAATAGCGGGAATCCGGGCCCATTAGGCAGCCGAGGGAAAGTGTTGAACCCATCCTGCCTCCCGTAGGTGCCGATTCATCCTCCCACCCACGGCCCCATCCGCCCCAACACCACACACCCCCTTGACTCCTTCGCCCCAATCGACTCTAATCGCCGTTCAACCGATGAACAGTCCGTTCTCGACCACCACTGAACACAACGCACGCGTGATGAGCCCAGAAGCCCAATTCCCAAAATACCCGGCCCTATCCGCCTTGCTCATCAAGAATTGACATGGACCAACACGCCAAAATCTACGTCGCTGGCGACTACATACGACTATCACGAGTGATGCACCATAAACCGAGGTCGTCATGAGAGTGTTGCGTTTTGTTACAGAATCAGTGAATCATCAGGTCGTCATACAAGTGCCGCCCGAGTTCGATTATCAGCGGCTTGAAGTTATTTTGCTTCCTGCGGGGGAAGAGGCGGCGCCTGTGCTCGGCGTGCCCCGGCAACGCCGGAAACCCTCGCCGTTGTTGGCGGGAAGTGTCGTTTTGTACGATGACTTGACCGCGCCAGCGGTGCCGGAAGAAGATTGGGACGCCTTGAAATGATTCTGCTCGACGCTCAATTTGAAGATTTGGCTTCCCTTGATGAATATTAAGTGGATACAGGAAAGAATACGAGCTGGCGACTACTACTATCAAAACACGGTGATCAAGAGCGCCAAAACGATAATCTGACGATTATCGAGGTGGAGTCGGCCACATTGAGCGGGAGAGTGCTCGAAAATTATCCCGATACGGGGCGCGGCGAAAGCTGCCTGGTAGTGGGATTTGCGCAGGATGGCAAGCCATTGCATGTCGTATTTGGAAAGGGTGGCCCATCTTTAGTTGTTATAACCGTGTATATACCGGCGCCGCCCAAATTCAAGAATCCTTACGAAAGGGGGTAAGCATGAACGTCTGCCAATTCTGCGGAAACAAACACTTAAAGGAACTTGCCGTTCAGTATACTTTGAAGCACGACGATAGGTTTTTCATCGTCAATGACGTTCCGTGCATTCAGTGCGAGTATTGCGGCGAACAGTATTTTCAAGTCGACGTATTGAAACAAATCGAGACTGAATTCCAGGCTATTTATCAACAAGGCAAGAAGGCGACTATGGAGGTACTTGTGCCGGTGGAGCATTTTAGCGAGTTGAAGAAAATTGCATCCTAAACAGCGTCTGACCAAAAGCGTGATGGAGTCCGCCGGAGCCAGTATGACCTTCACGACACGCTCAGCGAACAAGTGACGTGGGACGGACGTCTCCGACCCCAGTCCGCCTCCCGTAGCTGCGGATTCAACCGCACGCGCACCGGCCCGACCGCACCAACACCACACGCCCACACCCTTGACTCCCTCGCCCCAATCGGCCAACAACACCTACCCATCCGAATTCATCCATCAGAACTTGGCCATCCAAACCAACGTCATCCACGAGTCGTGGTAGCCTCAATAGGCAAAAAATTGCCGGGGAAGGCGTTATACTATATCGGAGAGTCCATTACGCGTGAAGGTGTGCCGACATGAATGACGGGATTCCCGCTGAAAAAATTGAGCCGTTAGACGGCGATGATGATGCTGCCGACGATTATGACCAGTTCCATCTGGCTGTCTACGCCGCTACCGTAGAAAACGACCCTGGGGAAGATGCCGTGTGGGAATGCTATAGGGCAGAGAATATCGAAATGCAGGGCCAGGCGGGCTTCGTGAAAGAAGTGTTGGCCCATCCTGCCGAGGATGTCTGGAACGCGCTTTAGGTTTTCATGCCAACCGCACCCATACTGGCCAGCGGCCATACGCATGGCCGCGAAACATATCACGGAATCCAAGTGGGCCACATTTTCGAAGTTTTCCATTTCGAACAACAAACCCGCCACCGAGTTCCCTGCTTCTTTGGGGTATCGGCGCTCTTCCAGCAAATGATAGCTCAGTTGTGGCTGCCAGGCCCATAACGGACCCCCCGTAGGTGCGGATTCATCCGCGCGTCGTGTACTCGGGTTGAACAATTCAAGCGTGACGGTCACGACGCCCCAGGCCTTCGGCCAGTAGCATGGTCACCAGCGTATTGAGTGACGTGCCTTCAGCACGTGCGCGCGCTACGAGACTGGCGTGCAGGCTGCGCGGCAATCGTTGCATCATCCGCACTGGCTCGGCAGATTCGCCGTGCCGTGTGGGTTTCGGGATGGGTTTGCCTATGTCCGCACGGGCCGACATCCAGCCAGAGAATGCATCTCGCCCGTTGGCGATCGCTTCCTCAATGGTCTCGCCATCCGACATGCAGCCTGGCAAATCGGGAAAAGTAATCAAGTATCCGCCACCATCTTCCTCAGACAGAGGCTCCACCACGTGTGCATAAGCCTCGAATGGAAATGGGGGCTTCGCACGGGGAACGGTGATTTCGCTCATCGCTGCAACTCCTTGACCTTATCGCACAGCGCCGTGAACTGGCGCACATACACCGGCTTAATGGGTCGGTGAGCCGGAACACACACATCTTCATCAATGCCTGGGAAAGAAAACACATAGTGACTCCCGCCATCATTGCGCCAATCAATGCCGAGCCGACCTGCAATCGATTTCAGATCGTCGATCCGCCAATCGCGGGGGTTGTTGCGCATCCGGGCGAGAGATTTTTCGTGTGTGCTCATTGTCAATATGGTGTCGTATGTGACACCATATGTCAAGCTTGCAAAGATGCTCAATTGGCCCGCGATGGCTTGCGCTGGGCGCTTCCCGCCGTAGGTGACTCTGAGTTCGCTACCATAATGAAGCCTGACGCGTCTGACGTGGCAGAGGCGATACAATTGGCGACTCAAATTTTAGACTTTATCGCGGCTCGTTTTCCGTCAGACGTGGCTGGGTCGGCATAAAACAGACCGTTCTCGGTCACCACTGAACACAACGCAGGCGCGATGAGCCAAAACACATATGTGCCGAGTAGTACCGCCATCCAGTGATCGGGGCTGGGACTTGAACTCCGGTATGTGGTGCAGTTACACCGAATCGCCCTCGCTAGGTAAAAAAATGTCCGAGACAGCGACTACCGGCTAGCCGAACAGGATGGGATGTGCGTTACCGCCTAGGTTTGACAATATGTGGCCTATGATACACGCTTGACCAATGAAAACAGTTCGTACCACTGAAGCATTCGACCTCTGGTTTTCCGGACTGCAAGACAAACAAGGCAAGGCGCGTATTGAGGCGCGACTTCGGCGTGTTGAATTGGGCAATTTCGGCGACGTAAAGCCAGTTAGCGGAGGCGTCAGCGAACTGCGCGTCGATTGCGGTCCCGGCTTCGGGTCTATCTCGCTCAGCGAGGCCTTGAAGTCGTCGTCTTGTTAGCGGGTGGCGACAAGAGCACGCAAGAGAAAGACATCAAGATTGCCATGGAACTGGCGCGATAGCTGTAGGAGAGTATTCAATGGGTGAACTGAAAACGAAAATTTGGGATGTGGCTGAGCATCTCAAGACTGAAGAAGAGATGGTGCTTTACTTTGATGCCTGCGTCGAGGAAGACCCCGGCGACGGCAGCCTGATCCGTGCCGCACTGGGCGACCTTGCGCGCGCCAAGGGCATGAGCCAGCTTGCCCGCGATACTGGAATGGCCCGCGAAGGCTTATACAGGGCGCTTTCCGCCGAAGGTAATCCTGAATTTGCTACCATCATGAAGGTAATGCGAGCGCTGGGCATGCGGCTCCGTGCCGAGGTGATTCATCCACCGGCAGGTTAACTTGATACAAAAAGCGACTTCCAGGCTCAAGTTCAATCGAGATTAGGTAGTTGTCGCGCTGCTTTTCATGCCGGGTTTTTTAGCGGACGATTTCCGCAGCTTGCCGGACAGATTTTGCGCAAGCAGTGCTGACCAACCTCGTCTCCGTCACGGGCACCCATGCGGAGCTGGACCTTACCAACCAAGCCTCAACGCGTGGGTTTTTCCAGGCAGAGCAGCCCGAATACGTCTTCCTCGCCGCCGCCAAAGTGGGCGAAATACTGGCCAACAACACCTATCCGGACGAACTCACCCACGCGACTACCCGATAGGCGTGCCTATGGCGCGCAATGGGGAGGGCCGTTCTAGTCGTTACGTCAACCGTACTTCCAATCTTTTGCCCAGCGCCGCCGCGTATTTGCGCAGTGTGGCAAGCGAAGGCGATGGCGTGCCGGTGATGAGCGCGTTCTCCAGCCGGGCGACCGCCGGGGCCTTGGTGCCCATGCGCTCTGCCACCTGCGCTTGCGTTAATCCTGCCTCTTTGCGCGCAGCCAGAATAGCGTCGAACATCGGCATTTCCTCCCGTTCGATGCGCTCATATTCGGCACGAACGGCGGGATTGGATAGCATTATTGCAATCATTTCTTCATGGGTTCGCATTTCTAATCTCCTTCAACCGGGCTTCAGCAATCCGCCGCTCGCGGGGCGGGGTTTTTTGCGTCTTCTTGACAAAGCAGTGCAGCATCACAATACGTTGCCCAATCTGGGTGCAATAAAATACGCGGGCAATCCCCTCCGCGCCCTTCAGTCGCAACTCAAACAGGCCGCCGCCAAAGGCTTCGGTATGCGGCTCGCCAAGATTCGCGCCAACATCAAGCATCCGGCGCGTCAGGGTTGCGTACCGTGCCTGCAGGGTCACCGGAAGCGCTAAAATTTCGTCTTCAACCGCTTCGCTGTAATAGGTTATAGTGTAGCGCATGAGTTGGAATAATAACATATTTGTTACTTGCTGCAATCGGAATTGCACATCTGCCAAACTCCGAACCTAAAAATGCCCGTACCGGTCATTTGCTTGCGATTACTCGATCTGCAGGAGCGCCCAGCGGCCCGTCCTCACCAACGCATCACACTCCCTTTACTCCTTCGCCCCAATCGACTCTAATTGCCGTTCAACCGATGAACAGACCGTTCTCGACCACCACTGAACACAACGCACGCGTGATGAGCCCAGCAACCAAATTCCCACAATACGCGTTGTTCGGTATTGTGGGATTGTTGTTGCGTCAAATCATTGACTGTCACAAATAACGCATCTACAATTATTGCTATGAAAACGCGCTACGCATGGGATGAAGTAAAGCGAGCGAAGAACCTCGCTAAACATCAGCTCGATTTTC
>JANOTC010000288.1:0-4949 GCA_031416175.1 Gammaproteobacteria bacterium | reverse complement strand
GTGTTTTCTCACCGAGCACGGTCTTAACCCGCGCTATGTCTCTCCGAACGGCCTTCATCTTATGAAACGCCGCCAGTTGCCCAGTCGCGCGCTGCACTCGCAAATTGAATTGCTGCCGCAACAAGGTCTCAAGCTCAGTTTGGAGCTCTCCACCGTTTTTACTTCGAATGTCCGTCGCTTTCATTAAATCACCGTCCGCGTCACGAATATCGTCTTAATTGGCAATTTCGCGGCCGCCAACTTAAAAGCCTCACGCGCGATCTCTTCAGTCACGCCTTCCATCTCATACAGCATACGACCCGGTTGAATTTGGGCAACCCAATATTCAACATTACCCTTTCCATTTCCCATTCGCACTTCAAGGGGCTTCTGGGTAATGGGTTTATCGGGAAATACACGAATCCAAACTTTCCCGCCACGCTTTACATGCCGCGTCATCGCCCGTCGAGCCGACTCAATCTGACGGGCACTTAGACGGCCGCGATCAACTGCCTTGAGACCGTACTCTCCGAAGCTTACACTGCTTCCCGTCACCGCAAGCCCGCGGTTCCGGCCTTTCATTTGTTTTCGAAACTTAGTCCGTTTAGGCTGCAACATTTCTCGACTCCCCTAGGCAACCGCTACTTTTCGCGGTGCTGAGCCTTCGTCGGCCTTAACAGCCCCCGTATCGAAGACTTCACCTTTGAAAATCCAAACCTTTACCCCAATGACCCCGTATGTAGTCATGGCTTCAGCAAAGCCATAGTCGATATCGGCTCGTAGGGTATGAAGAGGCACTCGACCTTCTCGGTACCACTCAGTCCTTGCGATCTCAGCCCCGTTTAAGCGACCCGCCAAATTAACTTTGATCCCTTGGGCGCCAATTCTCATCGAATTGGTGACAGCGCGCTTCATAGCCCGGCGAAACATTATTCGCTTCTCAAGCTGTTGCGCAATGCTCTCAGCGACCAACTGCGCATCCAACTCCGGCTTTCTGATTTCCTCTATGTTGATGTGGACGGGGACGCCCATCATCTTTGACACGTCTTGACGCAAGCGCTCGATGTCTTCGCCCTTTTTCCCAATAACTATGCCAGGCCGCGCCGTGTGCATAGTTATCCGCGCGTTCCGCGCAGGTCGTTCTATCAAGATCTTACTAACTGACGCATGCGCAAGCTTCTTCTTAAGATAGGCGCGTACCGTCAAATCAGTGAGCAAATAATCCGGGAACTGCTTACTGGTTGCGTACCACTTCGAGTTCCAATCGGTGACGATCCCTAAACGGAATCCTATTGGATGTACCTTGTGACCCATCTTGCCCCCTACCGATTAGACACAGTCAAACGAATGTGACTTGTTCGTTTAACTACGTGATTAGCGCGTCCTTTCGCCCGCGCGTGAACGCGCTTCTGCGAAGGACCCTCATCTACCATTACCGCGGCTACGCGCAATTCATCGACGTCGGCACCTTCGTTATGTTCAGCGTTCGCAATCGCGGACTCCAACACTTTCTTAAGAACCGCAGCACCTTTCTTATTGCTGAACGTCAAGATCTTGAGCGCCTTATCCACCGGAATACCCCTTACCTGGTCGGCGACCAGTCGGGCCTTTTGCGGGGAGATACGCGCAAACATTAATTTTGCATCGACCTGCATTTCAAATTCCCCTATTTCGCCTTTTTGTCGCCAGAGTGGCCTTTGAAAGTCCGAGTGATCGAGAACTCACCAAGCTTATGACCAACCATATTCTCACTAACAACAACAGGCACATGGAGTTTTCCGTTGTGCACAGCAATCGTCAATCCGACCATATCAGGCAACACCATTGACCGGCGCGACCATGTCTTGATTGGTCGTCGATTATTGGCGGCAACAGCCTCTCGCACCTTCTTGATCAAGTGCTCGTCGACAAACGGCCCTTTCTTTACCGAACGCGGCATACTCAGTCCTCTAGCTTAATTATTTCCGGCGACGGACGATCATGCCGTCAGTTCGCTTATTGTGGCGTGTCTTATACCCTTTCGCAGGTGTACCCCAAGGACTACAAGGATGACGTCCACCCTTCGTACGCCCTTCACCACCACCGTGCGGATGGTCAACCGGATTCATTGCTGTACCACGAACCGTCGGCCTAACGCCCTTCCACCGACTCGCGCCCGCCTTACCTAAGGAGCGCAAGTTATGCTCGGCATTTCCAACTTCGCCAATTGTGCCTTTACACTCAAGTGCAACTTTTCGTATTTCACCGGAGCGTAAACGAATCATCGCATGGGCGCCTTCTTTCGAAATGAGCTGCACTGATGCACCTGCACTCCTAGCAAGCTGCCCGCCCTTTCCTGGCTTCATCTCGACACAGTGTACTGTCGAACCAACTGGAACATGGCGCAATGGAAGTGCATTGCCTACCTTAATAGGCGCTTCGCTACCCGAAACAATCTGTGCTCCGGCCACAACGCCTTTAGGAGCCAAGATATATCTACGATCGCCATCCGCGTATACGACCAATGCAATATTGGCGCTACGATTCGGATCATATTCGATCTGCTCGACCTTCGCGGTAATACCATCCTTGTCTCTCTTGAAATCAACAATTCGATATTTCTTCTTGTGACCGCCACCCTGATGCCGAACAGTGATCCGCCCGGTATTGTTACGACCACCTTGTCGATCTAACTTCGAAACCAAGCTGGGATGAGGCGCCCCTTTATGAAGGTCCGTGCCTGCCACCTGAACGACGAAACGGCGGCCAGGTGACGTGGGTTTTGTTTTAACCAATGCCATGTGCTTTTCCTCAACCTTATTCTGTGCGCATGAAATCTATATCATGCCCAGCCTGTAGCGCAACGTAGGCCTTCTTCCAGTCAGGGCGCCGACCGCCCGAACGACCTTTAGTCTTCCCTTTAACATTCAAGACCCGTACAGCGTCAACTTTGACACTGAACATCAGCTCGACTGCATCTTTAATGGAAGCCTTGTTGGAATCCACCGAAACTTTAAATACAAATGTCTTCCGCCCTTCAGCCAGAGCCGTACTCTTCTCTGACATGTGAGGCGCCCGTAACACATTCATCAGCGTTTCGCGGCTCATCCTAACAACTCCTCGAACTTCTTGACCGCACCCACGGTTACCAACACTTTCTCGAAGCTAACCAGGCTCACCGGGTCGGCGTGCTCGACCTCGGTTACAAACACATTGGCCAGATTTCTACCGGACAAAAACAGGTTCTGATCGAACGCTTCGGTGACGATAAGGCATTTTTCTGCGCCGAGATTACGTAACTTGGCGACTAAATCTTTCGTTTTAGCTCCAGAAACACCAAAGTCATCAATGATCATCAAGCGATCTTGTCGCACGAGCTCGGCCAAAATGGCACGCATAGCGCCGCCATGCATCTTCTTATTTACCTTCTGAGAATGATCGCGCGGAACTGCAGCGAATATTCGACCGCCACCACGCCAAAGCGGGCTGCGGGTAGAACCTGCGCGTGCACGCCCGGTTCCCTTTTGCTTCCAAGGCTTGGCTCCACCGCCTCGTACCTGGGTGCGGGTCTTTTGTGCGCTGGTACCTGCTCGACCACCTGCCAAATAGGCGGTGACCACTTGGTGAACCAAAGGCTCATTAAATGCCCCGCCGAACACGGGATCGGACACATTCATGACCCCTGCGGCTTGACCAGACTGAGTGGATATTTTTAATTCCATAATGCCCCCTTATGAACGCGTCTTAACGGCAGCACGGACTACCACGTGGCCACCACTCGCGCCAGGTATTGCACCCTTGACTAAGAGCAAGCACCGTTCAGCGTCAACCCGAACAACATCCAGGCTTTGCACAGTTCTCTGTACATTACCGAGTTGTCCAGCCATTTTCTTACCTTTGAACACGCGACCCGGCGTCTGTCGTTGACCTATGGAGCCAGGCGCTCTATGCGCACGGGAATTTCCGTGCGTCGCATCCTGCATCGAAAAGTGGTGACGCTTGATACCGCCAGCGTACCCTTTACCGATTGTCTGCCCTGTAACGTCCACCTTAACGACGGACGTAAAGAGATCCACCTTAACTTCTCCACCCACGGCAAAACCTGCGACTGCACTGCTATCTACGGTGAATTCCCAAGATCCAGTACCCGCCGCCACACCTGCTTTAGCGAGGTGACCTGCAGTTGGCTTATTTACTCGTGAGGATTTGCGCGCGCCTACAGTGACCTGTATTGCGGAGTAACCATCGTTCTCGACAGTTTTAACCTGAGAAATGCGATTTGGCTGTATTTCAATAACGGAGACAGGAATGCTCACGCCATCAGGCGTGAACACGCGTGTCATGCCGAGCTTACGCCCAACTAGACCTAGTGCCATTTTTGTTTACCTCTATTCACCGATTTCGATTGACCGGCGATTGTACAATAAAAGGGGTCAGCAAATGCCGACCACCCGGCTAATATTTTCAATTAAGCTTAATTTGGACATCCACACCAGCGGCGAGATCAAGCTTCATCAACGCGTCAACGGTTTTATCCGTAGGGTCAACGATATCCATCAAACGCTTATGCGTTCTGATTTCATACTGGTCTCGCGCGTCCTTATCGACGTGCGGCGATACAAGCACAGTAAAACGTTCAATTTTAGTTGGCAAAGGAATTGGGCCTCGAACCTGAGCACCTGTTCGTTTAGCCGTCTCCAAGATCTCCTTGGCGGATTGATCGATTAATCTGTGATCAAACCCTTTAAGCCGAATGCGTATGCGCTGATTCGCCATAATTATTACTCCACCACTTTCGCAACAACACCCGCACCAACGGTACGACCACCTTCACGAATGGCAAAGCGCAAGCCCTGTTCCATCGCAATTGGCGCTATCAAATTCACGACCATGGTCACGTTATCGCCAGGCATGACCATTTCCACGCCTTCTGGCAATTCGCACGCACCCGTCACATCCGTGGTTCGGAAGTAAAACTGCGGACGATAACC
>JANOTC010000287.1:0-3327 GCA_031416175.1 Gammaproteobacteria bacterium | reverse complement strand
CGTATGTTTTGCGTCACATGCAGTTCACCGGGTGATGAACTGCGCGTGCGATGCGGACTTTTATAGCGAAGAATTTGGAACTATGCAATAGCGAAAAAAAACTTATTTTAATCGTCGCCAAGTCACGACAGTGGCTGGCGGTAACACGAGGCAGCAACCGACCCTAACCCTTGCGCGTGTATCTGTAATTTCCAGTCGTTCATCGTGCAGGACTCCGCCCCACAAGGAATCGTCTCGCCAATTTCAGTGACACGCACCGTGAAACAAGGACATCCGGTGCAATTACCACTTCATCTTTAGTGATCACAACCGCGCCGAATTTCTAGAACTGCTGTGTATCTGCGTTCCCGATTTTCATTCGATTTGTTGAGGCGATAAATTCAAATCCCGCCAAATCTGCATCGTCGGTTCAGCCTGATTCATAGTGTAAAAATGAATACCCGGTGCGCCACCGTCAAGCAAGGTGCGGCAAAGCTTAGTAGTCACATCAAGTCCAAACGCTTTCAGACTTTCAATGTCATCACCAAAATCTTCGAGTTGTTTGCGCAGCCAACGAGGAATTTCCGCACCACAGCCGTCTGAAAAACGCGCCAGTTGCTTATAATTAGTGATAGGCATAATGCCGGGAACGATAGGCGCATGTACGCCCATTTTCGCGCAATTATCAACAAAGCGGAAATAGGCATCTGGATTGTAAAAATACTGTGTTAGCGCGCTATCGGCTCCCGCAAGCATTTTGGCTTTAAAATGCTTCAAGTCGGCCGACGCACTCTCCGCTTGTGGATGCGCTTCCGGGTACGCGGCAACTTCAATATGAAAGTGCTTGCCCGTGGCCTCACGAATGAATTGAACCAGTTCATTGGCGTGACGAAATTCGCCGGTCGAGCCAACGCCCATGCCGGAGGGCATATCACCGCGCAGGGCGACGATGCGATTGATTCCGCGTGACATATAGGTGTCTAGCAAGGCTTTCAATTCGCCACGGCTAGAGCCAATGCAGGACATATGAGGCGCTGCCGAGAGGTCGGACTGCTGGATCTCGGTGACGGTTTCCAGCGTGCCTACCTGCGTACTTCCACCCGCACCAAAGGTAACGGAGAAGTAAGCAGGCTTGAGCGACGCAAGTTTTATTCGCGTCGCACGCAGTTTTTCAGCGGATTCGGGCGTTTTTGGCGGAAAGAACTCGAAGCTATAGGATTTTGTTTTCATGCAGCGCTTTTACCTGCGTTGTTAGCGGCCTGTTTTCATAGATCCGAGGCCAGGAAAGAGGCCAGGATTCGCGTGCAATAAAGCGATCCTGGCCCATCATTTTCTAGTAGCGGTAATGATCCGGCTTGTAAGGGCCGTCATGTTTAACGCCGATGTAAGCGGCCTGCTTGTCCGTCAAGCGCGTTAACTTTGCACCGATTTTTTGCAAATGCAAAGTCGCCACTTTTTCGTCTAAGTGCTTAGGCAAAACGTAAACTTTGCGCTCGTACTTCGCCGCGTTATTCCACAATTCAAGTTGCGCAATGACTTGGTTGGTGAATGAAGCGGACATGACGAAACTCGGATGACCCGTCGCGCAGCCCAAGTTCACCAAACGGCCTTCGGCCAGAATGATAATTTTCTTACCATCAGGGAAAACAACATGGTCAACTTGTGGCTTGATGTTGTCCCATTTGTATTGGCGCAAACCGGCGATGTCGATTTCGGAATCGAAGTGGCCGATGTTGCACACAATCGCTTCGTTTTTCATCTGCTTCATGTGGTCTAGCGTTACGATGTCAACGTTGCCGGTGGCGGTAACGAAAATGTCGCCAATCGCGGCGGCATCATTCATCGTCACCACGCGATAACCTTCCATCGACGCTTGCAATGCGCAGATCGGATCAATTTCGGTGACTAACACCGTCGCGCCCATGCCACGGAACGCTTGCGCGCAACCCTTGCCGACATCGCCGTAACCCGCGATGACGCAAATCTTGCCCGCGATCATCACGTCAGTAGCGCGTTTGATGCCGTCAAGCAAGGACTCACGGCAGCCGTAAAGGTTGTCGAATTTGGACTTCGTCACGGAATCATTGACGTTGATGGCAGGCACTTTCAGCGTTCCTGCTTTCATCATTTCATACAAACGATGCACGCCCGTGGTGGTCTCTTCAGAAATGCCACGCACGTCGTTGAGAAGATCGGTGTATTTTTCGTGCAGAATAACGGTTAAGTCGCCGCCATCGTCGAGAATCATATTTGGGCGCCAATTGTCTGGGCCAAAAATGGTTTGGTCGATACACCACCAAAATTCTTCTTCTGTTTCACCTTTCCAGGCAAAAACAGGCACGCCGCTGGCCGCGATAGCCGAGGCAGCGTGATCTTGTGTCGAAAAAATGTTACACGACGACCAGCGCACGCTGGCGCCGAGATCGGTTAATGTCTCGATCAAGACCGCCGTTTGAATGGTCATGTGCAAGCAGCCCGCGATGCGAGCGCCTGTTAGGGGTTTCTTGCCGCGAAATTCGGCGCGCAAGGCCATGAGGCCGGGCATTTCCGTTTCAGCGATTTGAATTTCTTTACGACCCCAACTGGCCAAGCTGATGTCAGCGACCTTGTAATCCGGGCTTAGGTTTTTAACCGGTGATTGCATGCAATTACTCCGTTAGCAATGTGTGTGGGCGTTAGTCAACGTGAGCGCACGCTGAAAATTTAGAGTCCGGCTGCATCACGTAGAGCGGCGGCTTTATCCGTTCGTTCCCACGTAAACTCCGGTTCTTCCCGACCAAAATGTCCGTACGCCGCCGTCTTGGTATAAATTGGTCGCAGCAAGTCCAGCATTGACATGATGCCCTTGGGGCGTAAGTCAAAGTGCTCACGCACCAACAGCGTGATTCGCTCGTCAGGGATTTTCCCAGTGCCGAACGTTTCCACCGTGATCGAGGTTGGCTCTGCGACACCAATGGCGTAGGAAACTTGAATTTCGCAACGCTCGGCTAATCCCGCCGCGACAATATTTTTCGCGACATAACGCCCTGCATACGCAGCGGAACGGTCAACCTTGGTTGGATCTTTACCCGAAAATGCACCGCCACCATGGCGAGCCATGCCGCCGTAGCTGTCGACGATAATTTTGCGGCCAGTCAATCCGCAATCGCCCACCGGCCCACCGATGACAAAACGTCCTGTGGGATTAATGAAATATTTTGTTAATTTGTGCAACCACTCCGCAGGCAACACAGGTTTAATGATTTCTTCCATGACGGCTTCGGTCAAATCCGCATGCGAAATATCGGGACTGTGTTGCGTGGAAAGTACCACAGCGTCAATAGCGACGGGCTTGCCGTCCACGTAGCG
>JANOTC010000286.1:0-3750 GCA_031416175.1 Gammaproteobacteria bacterium | reverse complement strand
CGTCAATTCGTCGGTGGCGGCTACGTCACGGTACTCGTGCGCGGCGAAACCGGCGCGGTCAACGCCGCGGTGCGCGCGGGTGCAGACGCATGCGAACGCGTTGGAGATGGTTTGGTTGCAGCGCACATTATTGCGCGTGTGCATAGCGAGGTAGAAAACATCCTCCCAAGTCAGCCTAACACTTAATTAGTTTTGTCTTAACAACATAGCAAGAGTAGGAAATTTATCATGGCAAACACAGTAAGCGGCGTTGCATTGGGCATGATCGAAACACGCGGACTCGTTCCTGCGATTGAAGCGGCAGACGCAATGACCAAAGCGGCGGAAGTGCGTCTCGTCGGACGCCAATTTGTCGGTGGCGGCTACGTAACAGTGCTCGTGCGTGGCGAAACTGGCGCGGTCAACGCGGCTGTACGTGCTGGCGCGGATGCATGTGAACGGGTCGGTGATGGATTAGTTGCGGCGCACATCATTGCGCGTGTGCATAATGAAGTCGAAAAGATCCTGCCGATGAACCACGATGTGGGCATTGGCGGACGTGACGGCGATATCAGCTGATCGTCCTGTTAAAAAGATCTAACCATGGGAATCGACCCACGCTTGAGTGGCTATTTGTCGCGCGCCCTGAGCCACGAAATGGCGGCCGTGCAACAGTATTTATTCCAAGCTACGCTGACGGGCATGTGGGGATTGTCCGAGCAGAGCGCGCATTTTCGAAATGATGTCAGCGAGGAATTGGTTCACGCCGAGCGCCTGATGGCTCGCATGTTGGTTTTGGGTATTCCCTGCAACGCGACCCAATTGCCGCCGATTCGCGCCGGCAGAACATTGGAAGAAATGCTGCACATTGACCGTCAATTGGAGATCGAAGCGATTCGTTTGTATGAAGAGGCCGTAGCCTATTGCGCGCGTCGCCAGGATGGCGAGACGCTGCAACTGATGCGCGGCATTTTAGAGGATGAATTGGGTCACCTGCGGGAATTGGATCAACAGTTGTCCGCGCTACCGAGGGGTTAAGTCAATGTCGCAAGCCAATGGAAATGAGCCGGAAAGTACTCCGCCACGCAAAGCGACATTGAATTGGCGCTTTGATTTTGGCAGCTATGGCGAGACACGGCGCTTTTTGGATCAGTTGGCCGAATTATCCAAACGCGAAAGCTATTATCCTAACATCAATTTCGGAAAAACCTATGCCAACATCAGTATTGATGGGGACGGGCAAGCCGAGTTGGGAATAAGGGAAGCGGCCTTCGTGCAAGAGATTCAAGCCTTAGCCGGACAAAAATAGGTTTAGTGCTCATTAAATGATTGAGGCGATATGGCTGATCGAGTAATCGCGGTACTCAATCAAAAGGGCGGCACGGGTAAAACCACGTTGGCGCTTAATCTCGCCGCCGGTCTGGCGAGGCGTGCGTCGACGGCAGTGGTCGATGCCGACCCCCAGCGCTCTATCAGTCAATGGATTGCGATGGGGATTGCAACGGCCGAAGGTGCGCGGAGTTTACCCTCCGTGATGCAAATCGGCGTGGATGCGGTCGCTACGTTCACAGAAGTAAAGCGCGCTTACCGCTATGTCGTGGTGGATTGCCCGCCGACGGTGCATGGCTCGACCATCGAAGTCGTTATGGGAACGGCGGATGTGGTGTTGGTCCCGGTATTGCCCTCGCCACTGGACTTATGGGCGAGTGTGGAAATGGCGGGTTTGGTAAGCGAGGCCCGAAAAAGGCGCCCAGCATTGCAAGCCTTCTTGATTTTGAATCAAGTGGAGACGCGGAATGCGTTGTCCCGCGTCATGCAGCAAGCGGTGGCCGAACTCGACGTCCCTTTATTGAAAGCCAACATGCAACGGCGCGCCGCCTACCGAAGCGCAGCAGTCGAAGGGGTGAGCGTATATGGGATCGGTAGTCGGGGAATGTTAGCGGTTGAGGATATCGAAGCCATTATTGAGGAAATTTTATGTCGCTAAAGAAAAAGCTGGGCGTAAAGCTTGCGCAAGGCGTGCGTCAGGTGCAATCGCAGAGCGAGTCTGCGTCCGACGCGCCAACCAAGTCGGCCGACGAGACAAATAGATCCACACAAGCAACACCGAATGGGTCTGGCGCCACCGATTCAACGCCAATGAACGAATTGCATCCCAAGCGTGTTTGGCCTGATTAAGGCGGCCCGCCCGGAATGAAGAGGATTAATACATGCCAAGTGATTTAGATCAGTATCGGGTTCGAAATGAGCCTTATTACCGCGCCGTCAGCGACGAAGTAGCGTTGTATGAAGCCGCCTATTCGGTGCGCATGCCCATGATGTTGAAAGGCCCGACCGGCTGCGGCAAAACCCGTTTTGTCGAATACATGGCGTGGAAACTCAATAAGCCTTTAATTACCGTGGCGTGTAATGAGGATATGACCGCTTCTGATTTGGTTGGGCGTTTCCTACTTGATGCGAGCGGCACACGCTGGCAAGACGGCCCACTTGCATTGGCCGCGCGTCACGGCGCGATTTGCTATCTCGATGAAGTGGTAGAAGCACGCCAGGACACTACGGTGGTGATTCATCCTCTCACCGATAATCGCCGCGTTCTGCCGTTGGAAAAAAAAGGGGAGCTGGTTAAGGCGCACGCCGACTTCCAAATTGTGATTTCGTATAATCCCGGCTATCAAAGCCTAATGAAAGATTTGAAGCAATCCACCAAGCAGCGTTTCGGTGCATTGGATTTCAATTATCCTACGCACAGTATCGAAGCAGAAATCGTCGCGCATGAAACGGGTGTCAGCGGTGACGTAGCGGGCAAGCTAGTCCATATTGCCGAGCGCGCGCGTAACCTCAAGGGTCACGGCCTTGATGAAGGTATCTCAACGCGCATGTTGGTCTATGCAGGCTCTCTGATTGCTAAGAATGTCGATCCGGTTTCCGCCTGCCGCGTCACCTTGGTGCGTCCGATTACGGATGACCCCGATATGCGTGATGCATTGGATGCGGCGGTAACGACATTTTTCTAGGCGAGCCGCAGGTCGGTACAGGGGAGGGATAATGGCAGTCGAACTCGAAAAATACAAAGACATACTCGACGAGCTGGGTGATCACGCAGGTGAGGTGTTGCGTGCGTCGTGGACGGAAGCGGCGCGCGTGTTCAGCCCACGCGGGCTGGAGGCTTACCTGCACGGTGCGGCGGGCTTAAAGTCATTGGGGCGCGGCACGGATTTAGTCGTGAGCTTTATACAAAGTGCACCGGCAGTGGCGCATGAGATCGGCGAAGACGCCGTTGCCGATCTGTTGAGCACGGCTATCAAGATGTATTCCAAGACCAGCGCCACGGTCATCTCCATGATATTTTCTTCCAGCCCAGTCGCCGCGGCAAGGCTGGGCGATCTAGAATTATTTCGAAGTTATCTACATTTGCTCGATACCTTGTTGGCGCAAGCGCCGCGCGGGGTACGTCCAATGTTGGACCAACTCGGCATACTGCTCGGGCAACTGACGCTAGGTGGCTTGCGGCGCTGGGCGTTATGGGGTGCACAAGCGCACAAAACTGATTTTGCCGCTCAGCAACTTTATTTTAGTTTGCAAAGCCCAGAATCGCTGAGCGTGCTGCAAAAAGAGCGCAAAGGGACTTTGTTTGTTGATGTGCAGCGGCGCATCGGCATGTATTTGCGCGCACTGTGGGCGCGTGATTTTTACATGCGCCCCAGCAGCGGTGATTTTGAGTTGCGGGAAGGCTATCGGCCTTATATCGAAGGCTATATCATGCATTTGCCT
>JANOTC010000285.1:0-9611 GCA_031416175.1 Gammaproteobacteria bacterium | reverse complement strand
CGCACTCCTCGAAACGCCGCAGGCAACCGATGATTTTCCTACCTGAAAGGAGTTTTGGCATAATGGCTTGTCACTTCGACTGAGCGCGAGTTGTCCTCGCCAAGTCGACGGGGATACGCTTTCATTTGTTACCACGACTGTAAACGCTTCGTTTTCCACACCAAGAAATTCGTGCTTAAACGGGAAGGAAAGTTGCGCCGACGAACTCACCACAAACGACCCACTATCCACTGCCGCGCCTTCACGCACATCCACAGGCACACTCGAACCCACTGGCGCGCCTTGTACAGAAAAATACACTTTCCCATCCAACGATTGGATTGCGCAGGCCAACGAGCCATTGCTTGCTGGCGTGACATCCTCACATAAACGATACGTCATCGCCTCATTCGCCGCGACACGCAAACGGTAACCACCCGGCACCCGTAACGTATAAAGTTTGCCCGGTGTCGCGCCCGCCAACGTAAACAGTGCTGGGCTGCCGTCTGCAGGCATCGCCGCGTTAACAACGCCATTCGCACCCAAGGTCCCCGCATCGACTTTCTTCACGTCTCCGTTGATCACGGTTACGGATGTCTCCGCCTTCGTGTCCGTCACATGACTAAAACGCGAGGTTGCCTCGATTGTTGCTTGGCCCGTGCTAAGTCCTGTTACCAAACAGTTTCCAACCACCGATGCGGTCGAACTCGACGATAAGCAGCTCACAAAGTTAGTCACATCTTCGTTTATGTTTTGCGTGAAACTGTTGTCACTGAGGGTGCCCAGCGCGATCAGTTGGAGACTGCCGCCGCCAGCAATAAGTGGAACCCCGACAGGTGCACTGAGTGAAGTAATGGTCTTTAAAGTAGGCGCGCCTACTGCAACTTCCATTGAAATCGGCGCAGAACCGCTCGGGGGATGCGTTGCTGTAATGGTCGCTATTTCACCCACGGCCCCTTTGGCGAAAAGCTCGCGCGTTAATTGATCACCCAGCGTCCGAATTTCAATAATAGCCGGATTGCTCGAAACCCATTCCACATCAGCCAGTGGCGGCGGACCATAGGTGCCATTGGCCGCGACGCCTACCACAAAAACGCTGTTAGTCAGTCCGCGCGGTACAGCGCCCGGATTCAATCCAAATCGAATACTCTTTACTGACGATTCCACCATGATAAATTGAGACGTAGACACGTTACCAAGCACCAGGGTAATCGTTGCACTGCCCACTCGCTTAGCATCGACGCGACCGTATATAACGGTTGCAATACTCGGATCGCTGGACGTCCAAACCACTTCGTTGGTGAGCGGCAATATCGAATTGTCTTCAAAATGTCCGGTAACGATTAAATTGAGTGAGCCACCGAGTTGAAGCGGATCGCCGCCACCACCGACGACAGTTAAACGCTTCAGAACACTGGCCGTCACCAAGAAATCGAGACTCGTTTCCAGTTCGCCACCGATCAGCTTAGCGGTTATTTTCGTGTTACCCAGCGTTTTCGTCTCCAACAAACCCAGTGCTGGCCCGCTTGCGACCACGCTGGCTACTTCAGAATTTGACGAAGCCCACTCCATTACACTCGTGACGTCGATCGAATTTGGTGTGCCATCCGCGCCGAATTGAAACACGGCCATGGCTTTGAGCGAGGTGGATGGTGAACCAAGTGAAATACTTGCGGGTGATCCCGTAATCTCTAATCTGACAAACTTGACAGGCAGGACGAACGTTTTACCTTGATATACCAATGTAACGTTGATCGCGTCGACGATAATTCCCTTTAACGATTTAGCGCCGTTCGCGCCGGTAATCACTTCGATACGACTGTCTGAGACTTGCCACACAACGCTGCTCGTAATATCGACGGTACTGCCATCGTCGAGCTTGGCAAAGGCGCGCAAAGGACCCGTAAGGCCAACCAACGCCTCATTTTCAACTCTCTGGCCAGGCGCTAACGATACTTGAACGGGTGCCGACGACGAGCCAACGCCGCCAGACCCGTTCGGGTCACCCGAGCCTCCGCCACCGCAACCCGTCAACGCCGCCACCAGGATAAGCATTGCAAGGCTAAGCGCACTATAAATTCGATTCAAAATTCTCATTCTCACCTGCGCGTGACGATGCTAAATAGCCGAACACCCATCTCAAATTGAACTAATACCTAACCAGCCTGAAAACCCTCTTAAAGTCGCGTCGTACCTGCGAAATTCGCGCCTGATTTCTTTCACTATACTATGAACCTAGACTATCAGCCTGCTAAACTCGATTGGCAGAACAAAATTTAGCAAATAACGATATCACGAATACCGGGGGAAGTATGAGGCGCACTTTTTGGGCGATAGCAGGATTAGCGCTGACACTTTGCGCTATACAAGGCTGCGACTCAGACAACACGTCCCAAGCCGGGCAGCAACAACCTAAAACTGGGCTATCGAATTCGACGGGTACGCTTGAACAGCGGGAAGTGGAAATCAAGGCGACGAAATCAGTCACGTTTATTCATACCGGCGACTTTCACGGCGATTTCCTTTCGCATCCCAACTTACGCGCCGACAGCACTGGGCGAATGGAGGGCGGATTAGCGCGACTCTACACGAAAATTGCTCGAATTAGAACGGCACACCCAAGCGCTGTCTATGTGCATAGCGGCGACTCCATCGGCGGCAGCGCCGAAACTACCTTCACACGTGGCAAGGCGATGGTGGACGTAGTCAACCAATTTGGCGTCGACCTGTTCGTGCCTGGCAATTGGGAATTCGGCTTTGGCACACCACGCTTACTGGAGCTATTTGGCGGCACCCGCCCGCTCGCCAATTGGGGCGCCTTAGCCGCTAACGCGTATTACACCGGCGCAGCGCCGTTTGCCGACCAAGCACCCGGCACTCGCTTATTACCACCTTATCGCGTGATGACAGTGAATGGCGTAAAAATTGGATTCTTTGCCTGCACAACCAATCGCGGCCCGACCATTGTCAGCAGCAATATCACCGAGGGCGTTGCCTTTAGCGCGTGTCGGGGCACGACGATTAACGAAGGCAAGCCCAATGAAGTGATCATACCGCCTGAGATACCCTACTTCGTCGATTTGTTACGCAATCAAGAAAAAGTCGATGTGGTTGCGATGATTTCCGAATTAGGCCTAGCGGAAAATATCTGGAACGCGGAACACCACGACGGCATCGACATTATTTTTTCCTCCGACATGCATGAAATCACCCGCACCCCGATACAAGTAAGTACGCCCGGAGGAGGTTCCACGCTTGTCATCGAAGAAGGCGCCGATGCTGTACAAGTCGGAGAACTCACTATTTCCGTAGCTGCGGGGGCCATTACGCAATGGCAGTGGAAAGCGCACACCATTGACACCCGTATTCCAGAAGACCCCATAATTGCGGACCTGATTGATGATATTCGAGAACCCTTTCTTGCCGGTTCCGACTTTATACCCGGCCAATTTACAAACCCCTATAACGGCTCAAAGTTAATGCGCCCTGTCGACACCGTGATCGGCTTTACTGAAATCCCGTTAGACCGAAGTTCGTTTTCGAATGAACCAAATCCAGCGGTCGTTGAGGGCAGTGGCCATGATTTTCTGGCGGATGCCTTCCGCGTTAGCACGGGCGCACAAATCGGCGGGATTCGCGGTTTTCGTTTTAGCGGTAGCATCGCGCCCGGCCCCATTACATTGGCCGATATTTATCATTTCATCCCCATCGGTCCCCAAATCGCGTTCGCCGACGTGCGCGGCGCACAACTAAATCGTCAACTCGAAAATGCAGCGGCAAGTTGCATGGACACCGACGTCACCGCGTGGCTCGGCGGCTGGATGTTTAACTACAGCGGGTTAACCTTTGACCTCAATCCTTACGGCACGAGTGAAATTAAGCCGATAGAGGCGGGTCGTATTTCCAATATCAAACTGGATCCTGATGGTGATGGCATAGGCGACACGGCAATTACTGACACGGACGAGAAAACCTATTACAGCTATGCTTCCTATTTTTACGCCGCCGATCCGACCCTGGTAAACCGCGTGCAAATTGACCCTGAAAAACTCGACACTATCAAAGTGGTGGTGCGTGGACCGGGCAACACGCTAAGTTATGTCACGCCCGAGCAGGTGACGCCCAGCAATGTGCTGGACGCAGTGGATCTGGTCGCAAGATATATTAGCCATTTACCGAACAGAACTATTACCGCGAAAAACACGCCTTTTCCGCGCATTAAACTCACCGCTGCCCTCCCTGACACCACGGCGGTGCTGGGTTTTCCTGTCATCGAGCCCGTATATGGCATGGACCCAGCGCGTTACATTGCCACACCGCCATAGCGGAATCGTAACCTCAATAACTGTTATCACTAGCAAAGGATTCCGCGCGCATTGAATGTACGGGACATCTTTCAAACGGGCGTCTTTTAAGTTAATGTGCGTGAATTCCAGGTAGGGTATATTTTCATTCCCTACCCTTCACGCCATCTCATTTTCAAAGCCCCCTTATGAACAAACTCGTTTTTACGCTGACCACTGAACACGTCGCACTCTGCGATCTACTTAAACTCACCGGATTGGCAAGCAGTGGTGGCCAGGGTAAGGTTTTCGTTGCTGCCCAAAAAGTGAAAGTTGACGGACACGTTGAGTTGCGCAAGACGGCCAAAATCCGTGCAGGACAAATTGTCGAGTGTTTTGAAACGCAAATTCACGTCGAAAAGGCCTAAACATGGCATTGAAAGCCACCGTATTCAAAGCCGACTTGCAGATATCTGACATGGATCGCGGTTATTATCACAACCACACGCTGACTGTTGCGCGCCATCCCTCAGAAACGGACGAACGCATGATGGTGCGCGTACTCGCTTTCGCTATGTATGCCAGCGAAGCACTTGTTTTTGGTAAAGGCATGTCAACCGAAGATGAGCCAACGTTGTGGGAAAAAGACTTAACCGGCGTGATTGAACGTTGGATTGACGTGGGTCAGCCGGATGAACGCGAAGTGCGCAAAGCGGCAGGGCGCGCGAGACACGTGGTGATTATCAATTATGGTCGTTCTTCAGACACATGGTGGAATCTCAATCGTGACAAGCTTCAACGTTTAAACAATCTGACTGTACTCAAACTACCTACGGAAGCGACGTTAGCCCTGGCTGCTCTTGCTAAACGCACAATGGAGTTTCAAGTTTCCATCCAGGACAAGTTAGTATGGATTACCTGCGAAAACGAAAATGTGCAGATAGAACCGGCGATATTATTTCCACTTGATGTGGGTTCACACTAGCGATTTAACAAATTAATGCAAATTATTCAGGCGCAAGAACATGTATTACCTCACGCGCTTGTTTTTAATTTTCATGTTTAGGTTAAAATGGCACTTTTCCCGCATAGTCTAGTCAGGTCCACTTTTTTGCCGATGGATTTTAGTGTAGTCGCGGCTTTGAAACCGAAGTTTGAGCACCCAGGCGGCCAGTATGCTGGGCAATCCGAGCGGAATCACCCGCAGCATCTATTCGTAAAATTCGCCATTATTTTGACTCTACGAGGTCAGCTACAGATCTGTGACCCTCGTTTTGTTTTACTAAATTAACAACTTGCCGCGTTGAAAAATGCGGCCTACTAGGGTCAGTACGAAAAAATGAAGAACAGATGGGACGTTATTTCGTTAAGCAAACGGCCTCACGGTTGGCCACTTGCTCTGGCAATAATTACTCTTTCCGGTTGCGCATCCACGCCTATTGCGACGGCTCGGGAGTTGTCAGAAGTATCTATGGGCGCACTAATTACCAACACAGTGTCGACAACGCAGTTTAGCGCGGGCAAACAGAGAGCGCAGGCGGTTCAATTCGCCTCGCTCGACTCCGACAGCGCTTTGCCTCAAGACGAAGATGCAGACGCGACTGCGGAAGATGCTGCCATTAGCGAAGAAGGGAGTGATCTTAACGACCCCTTGTTTACCTATTGGAACCCCGACCTCGACCCCGCCATCATTCCCCATTCACATGCATCGACAGTGCATAGCGGGCAGCCGCGGATAGTCGGTACTTTGCCCGGTCAACGTATTTTGCCAAGTCGGCTATACAACGAGGCCGCCGCTTCAGTTGGAACTGAATCGGCACGTGTCATTATGGAACACGCGGCGACACCCCGTGATTTGTGGGAGCGTATTCGACGTGGATTTTCGCTGGACCGCAGCCATCCCGGTATTGCACCCGACTTAGCTTGGTTTGCACGCAATCAAGAGTACCTAACACGTGTTATTCTCCGTTCAGAACGTTACCTTCACTATGTGGTCGAGGCCGTGGAATCGCGCGGCGTGCCGTCTGAACTTACCTTGTTGCCCATCATTGAAAGCGCCTACCAACCCTTCGCCTTTTCACACGGACGCGCTGCCGGGCTTTGGCAATTTATTCCCGCAACAGGTCGCCTATATGGCTTGAAGCAGAATTGGTGGTACGACGGTCGCCGCGATGTGCACGCCTCCACCGAGGCCGCGATCAAACTGCTCAGCGATCTACACCAGCAATTTGGTAACGACTGGGAACTCGCCTTGGCGAGCTACAATTCGGGTCCCGGCACCGTTCGAAAAGCCATTGAACGCAACCTTGCGCGCGGTAAAAACACCAATTTTTGGTCACTCAAGCTCCCAGAAGAAACGCGCAGCTACGTGCCCAAGCTGCTTGCGATTGCCGAAATTATCGCTCACCCGGAACGTTACGGCATTGATTTATCGCCAATTCGTGATGAACCTTACCTTGCACGGGTTGCTTTAAACGATCAGATTGACCTCGCTTTAGCGGCTGAGCTAGCAGGTGTGGAAGTTGAAGAACTGTATTTGCTCAACCCCGGCATGAACCGTTGGGCAACTGACCCAAAGGGTCCACACGTGCTCATGTTGCCCGTGGAAAAAGCGGAACAGTTCAAAACCAATTACGCGGCGTTACCGAAATCACAACTCGTCCGCTGGGACCGCCATGTTGCTGAAAAAGGCGACACGATTACCCGCGTGGCCGACCGCTTTGCAACGAGCGCCGATTTAGTGCGCTTGGTCAATCAAGTCAGAGGCGACAAATTGAGGCCCGGCCAGCAATTAGTCATTCCTCTCACGGAACGCAACGTCGACAGCAGCACATTGTCGGCAAGCCTGCGACAACTTCGCAACAATGCTGACGAGACTGTAGCAGAAGAACCTGCCACGCATCGTGTCAAACGCGGCGAAACCCTCGCGACCATTGCGCGTAAATACGATTTGAAAGTGAAAGCGCTTGCTGTGGCTAACGGTTATTCGCCAAAATCCAGAGTGCCGACTGGCACGGAGTTGGTGGTGGAACTCTACCCACCTGCACAGCCGTCGAATCTGGAACCTGCATTTTCACCGTTGGATCGCGACTTGGTCGTGCGTAAGATTGGCTACAAAGTGCGCCGTGGCGACTCTATTATGAAAATCGCGAAGCGATTCAGTGTTAACGTGGCCGATGTGCGTCGCTGGAATAAAATTAAGCGGACGAAAGGAATTCGTCGGGGCCAGTCACTGACGTTGTTTGTGGATGTGACGCGGATGGCAGGCTAGGGATAGGCGCCGGGTCGCTAGACGTAGCTAAGTTAGATCATGGGATGCCCGTAATATGCTGGCCGTGAACATGCTCGACGCCAAGACGACCCTCTCCAAGCTAGTAGAACATTAAGCTGAACATCAGTTTGTTGCCGCATAGCGTCGAGCTCACAATTCATTGCTAGTTCACTATCAAAAAGGGTATAAACGGCACCAAGTTATTATAGCTAGGGCCGCCCGATGGATCTCGACCATATAAAGAAAGAGTTCGAAACGCTACCACTCAGTGCGACTGAGATATCAGCAACCCTAGGCCTTATCTATGAGCCATTGAGCAGAGCGCAATTGTCCGCCTATAGGCTCGCCATTGGAAATCAATTCAGCACCTTCAAACTAGAGCAATTCGACCCAGTAACATCAGAAGAAATTCAAGCATTGCGCGGCCAAGGACTCCTCGTTGAAGCAAAGAGCGGCACCTATAAATGCCCGAAAGAGGCCATTAATCCCGCGATCCATGCGGCGCTCAGGCACGGAATATTCGACGCAATTTGTACATGCATTGAATCGACCAAGACGTTCCCTAAGCTTTCATATGGAACCCTTTACTCACAGAGCTATGAGCAATCCATTTCAGGATTACGCATGGCGCTGTTGCGTCGGCACGCGCCAGACAAAGTGCAGCCTTGGCTTGATGCCTGCTGCCGTTTTGCATTGGGGTCAGTCAGGCGTGCAGTTATGGAAATATGTGGGGAACCCTTTGATCCAATTCTCTTTGCGCGCTTGCATCCGGGCGTTCAATCTTACGTTCTCGACATCCTACTTGAAGAAGCCATTTGGAATCAAAGTAATGCCATAGAACTACGTCGGTGGTTTGACAGCAACTCACCCGACCTCACACCCGCCAATATGAACGCTGTGCTTAAAGCAACTGAGCTGTATATTTGGCGCGGCGAACTTGACCAGGCTTTGGTGTGGGCAAAAAGTTATACGTCACCGCAGGCCGTCGCCTTGCAAGGTGCCGTCATGCTACTTCGTGGCCACCCCACCGACGCCTTGGTGGATTTCGAGCGAGCACTTAAAGAATTGCGCAAACTCGATGGATCACGCGCCTATTTTGCCGGGCTTTGCGGTTTTTTGTATGTACTGGCATTGCTAAAAGAAAATCAAGTAGCCAAAACGAAACGCGCTAAAACATACATTGACGTGGCGACGCGTGATCTCTATGGCAAAGACATCCCTTTTCAATTTATTCAACTGATGATTTTCGCCCGCGAGGGCATTCTCAATGCTGACGAGGAGCGGCTTAAAATCCCAGCAACCACTATTCCCGCCAAAATGTTTCAATCACTGGTCTATTATTGGTTAGATATTCCTCGTCTCAAGAACGCAAAGGCAATTCTTACCGACGCCTACAAGACAGCGCACAACAGCGGCTATGAATTCCTTTCCGCACACATCGCGGAATTGTTAGGGGACATGGGTGACGCGCAATACACCACGGCCGCTGCCGACTCACGCGCGAAGCATGGATTTGTCAATCTTGTGGACTGGTTCGAAGCGCAAAAACTGTGGCAAAGGCAACTCACCGCCTTGTCTAATCTGGCGTCGTCCTCACGCGGAGCTGCCGTCGGACCCAATCTTCGACTGGCGTGGATGCTTGAAATTTCCGCGAATTCCGACGACGTCACAATTGAAGCGCACGAACAGAAACTCAATGCCCGTGGGGTGTGGAGTGCCGGTCGAAAAGTCGCGCTTAAACGGCTCGTTGAGGACGAAAAATCCGAGTTTACGGATGTGCAAGATCGGCGCGTGATCGCCTCCATTGAGCGCAATGCAGATTATTACGGACGCTCCAGCTTTGAGCTGGACAGCGATGCGGCCCTCGTCGCGCTAATCGGCCATCCGCAGGTTTTTTGGATGGACACACCCACCGTCCGTGTCGAGGTTTTAGCTGGCGAACCCCAGCTATTAGTCCAGGCGAAGAAAGACGGTTTCAAGGTCAGTATTCAGCCGACGATCAACACGACAGTCATGCCCGTTGATGTGGTATTTACCAAAGAAACACCAACGCGATTGCGTGTCACGAAAATTACCGA
>JANOTC010000284.1:0-4123 GCA_031416175.1 Gammaproteobacteria bacterium | reverse complement strand
GGCTCGCCCTGGCCATCCTCACGAAGATAATAGATCGCGCCATCAACCATTACACGCAGGTTCGCCGCTGACCATCCATCATGCGTGAGTTGCTCGCCTTTGACGATACCGTCTTCACGAACCCGCTGAATTTGCCGCCGGTATTTGTCGCGAACATAAGAGACAAAGGTCTTCCAGATGTCGTCTAATTCTTCGCCCAATACAGTTTCGCTATTGGCGTTAATGCGAAAAGGAATAACATTGTCGCTGTACTCACGCAACATTTGCGGGATGCGGTCCTTGCCGTAATTTACGGCTACAAACTCGAAAAAATTCACGCCGTATAGATAGGGCGTTACTCCGTTAGGCCATGATCGCATGGGTTGATTAATTTGGCTGAGGGGTTTGAAGCCCTTTTCCATTTCGGCACGCACCAGCATGGAAAAATAGCTGCTCTGGCCGCGCCCAATGCCACGATCAACGTCGGTTTCGGCATAGGTCGCGAGACCTTCGATCATCCACAGGGGTTGCAGCAAATTCGGAAACGTCGCGAGATTGCGGCCCAAGATTCGACGCAAATTCGCGACCGGCCCGGTGGCCATGTCTAAGTGAAGGATGTGTGCGTATTCGTGCGTAATAACGGTTTCCAACCAACCACCGTGGTCTTCAAGGCCATCCAAGTCATCCGGCGCAGGTAGGTAGATAAAAATCCGGTTACTGGGATAGGGCATGGCGCCGCCGTTGGCGGAATCTGTGCGGTCAGTTAAGACAATTTCGACAGGGTCCGTGGGTGTCCAATCCAACCAGGGCGTCAGTTTTGCGTGCACTTTTTCCGCGATGGCGATGGCCTGTTTCGCGTGCACAGTTTCGCCGTTGTGATAGTGCAAGATAAAATGTGGGCTGCTGATAGTACGCCACGATAAGAACGGGTCGTGAATAAACGCACCCCACGCGCTGGAAACGCAGAACAACAAGGCCGTTAAGACCCCCCACCTAATTCGTCCTTGCCTCACCGTTTCCCCCTGCACCATCCGAAGTGCGCTGCGCGCCGAGGCTTCACTGCCCGACCTTGTGTTTGTATGTGTAAAGGTACTCTAAATTGGGTTAAGAATATTGTAAATTGACTGGGTTGGGTTCTTTCCTATCATTTCATTTGAGTCCCAAGCGAAGCCAGTAGTTTTATGAGATCGGCAACACCTGTGTAGGGTTCGGGTACAGTGTAGGCTGTATGCAGGCGGAAGGCGGCGCGAATCTCGCGAAAGTAGTTGGGTTCGGTTTTGCGGCACGGTTCAAATCAGGGTACCACTAAGGTAACGTCATAGCCCGCGGCCTATCACTCAACGCCTTCAATTAATTGCCGTTTTCCGGTTGGCATAGGCTCGTCTACTGGTACCCAAAACACGCCGTTATTGAACCGTGCCACGTACTCCACCAAGTGCGCCGCCGATTCCGCCATCCGACGGGCGCCGCAACTCGGGCAAAAGCTGGCGGCGGGCATAACACCTGCCGCCAGCGCATAGCCCTACTTTACTTTTCCATCAACCGCGCTCAGCCAAGCCAGGAAACCGTCGCCGCCGCCTGCTGGAATTTGGCCGCCGAAGCTGCCATGAGCAACACCAACCAAGAGAATATCCCCAGTTGTTGGCGAAACGCTAAGTCCCTGCGCGCCCGCATGTTCCTTGGACGGCAACTTGGTTGACCAAGTCACGTTGGCGTTGGCGAGATCAACTTTGATGAGGTAGGCGCTATTGATACTCATTGACGACGAACCACCATCTGGAGTCTGGATCGGGTCGCTCATACCCCAAAGCGAGCCGCCCAAGAGGATGGTTCCATCGGTCTGTACAACCATCGCAGAGTAGTCTTTAGAAGGCCCACCCCACGGGTCTGGCGACGTTTCGACAGGCTCTTGAAACGCGCTCAACTCAGCCCGCGCTTGGCCATCGATCTTCACGACAAACCCAACGGCCTGCGTCGGCCCATTTGGCGATGGCTCGCCATAGAATGTGCCACCCACATAAACATTGCCCGCACCGTCGGTGCCGACTCCGGCTACGTTACGACCTCCATCGCCACCTATGGTTATTGGCCAACCGTCAACGAATACCCGCGCTGCCGTGTCGTATTTGAATAACAACGCCTTAGACATAAAAGACGTAGGTTTTTTCGTTGGCGCGTCGAAATTACCGTCTGTCGTAATTGCCCAATACAGGGCCCCATTCGACCCGAGTGCGAGGTGCCCCCCCCCTTCGTTACCAGCCGTCCCCTTTACTTCGAGCCAAACGCGCGAAAGGTCAGCCGCGTTGTACTTCGCCAAGAATTGATCGGAACCGCCGAGACTGACATGTCCATCGAGCGTCCCGTCAAAACTGCCAGACACATATAGGCTACCTGCCTCGTCGGAAATCACGCGATCAATTGTAACTAAACCGCCTGTCGCAGCCAGCTTCACAGTCTGTAAAACTTGGCCAGTCGGACCTACCTTAGTAATAAAACCGGTTGCCGGTTCAGGAACCCGTGTGGGTATTTTGTTGACATCGGTCACCCCAACGACAAACGACGTTCCATCACTACTAAGGGCAAGGGCACGACCAAAATCGTAACCGTCTGTACCAAACTGCGTCGTCCACGCATCTTTACCGTCGGCCTCACGTTTAGTGACGAAAACATCTTCGGCACCCAGATTGTTTTGCAGTGTCATCGCGCCGCCGGTCGTACCCATCATGTACGTGCCACTTGAATTAGCGGATATGGCCATAAGATTATCCTGCTGATCCGAACCGATTAGGATGGTCGAAGATTTGGTAGCTGCAGTTTTGAATTTCCATTCTTGCCCCGCAAAAGCAACGCCGTTGAAATCCTTGATAGCGCTAGACAATTTAACCGTGTATTCCGTGTTGAGCTTTAGCTCGCTGGCGGGATTAAGAATGGCATGATCCGACTGCGCTCCCCGCATGGGTGCCGGCATTGGCATGAGGGGATCATGCCCAGAGCCGTGCCCCGCTTGCCCTTCCAATGGCGTGAGTATTTTCGCAAGCACCACCGTGCCATTAGGCTCCAGCAACTGAAAGGTAGCGAGCGTAATGGTACTTACGTCCATTGGATCAGAAAAAAGCACCTGAATCGACGTTTTTGTGCTGACTTCCGTTTCGCCGTCATACGGCTCCGTGTGAAATATCTTAGGCGGCTCGGACGGTGCACCAAACTCCCAGGTGAATGTTGCGGGGAGGTGTTTGGCACCTTGGCTAGATTGAACCCTATGGTGGACAGTGGCTTTGTAGTGCCCGTCCGGCATCCAATCATTGAACGGAACAAAGGTGGCGGTGAGGTTGTCACTGCTGAGGGTGACTTTGCCAGGCACGATCTGATGGCCCATCATATCCATCACTTTTACTGATTGCGGAGTAATCGTTTTCGGATCCACTTCGGCGCTAAAAGTGATAGCAACTATCCCGTCAAGCGCTTCCAAATCATCATCAGCCTCTGGCGACACGGCGGTAACTCTAAACCCAGCCGCAGCCGCCCCTCCCGAACTATCTTCATTAAGACAACCCGCCGTTACCGCTACAACCCCAAGCAACAGCATCCCCACTAAGGCTTTTAAATCCTTTTTCATGATCTCCCCTCCCCAAAAAATTCGATTATTTTTTCTATCTAGGCCGTTGATGCTTTACGCCCAACTTCCCAATCCAACGCCCAACGCCCAACGGAATTTGACTACTACTAATACGCAACGCGGAATCAAATGGTTCCACTCTGGAGTGTAGGAAAGAATTGCCTAGTTGCCAAGCAGGATAATCGCAAGGGAATGGCACCGGATCCGGCCAGACGGGCAGGGTTGCGAGCAAAGGCGTGACGGCGCCGCGCTACAATCATTTCCCCGGCCGTTACGCAGCTGTATTAGCTAAAAAAGCGGGCACTGTTCAAATCTGGGTACCACTCAGACACTGCTTTAGCCGGCTTCCTATCGGCCACTTGGGCTAAATGCTAGCCGAGCCCAAGCGCGTACAATAGACCATTCCTCAGTTGCCGGTGACGCAACAATGGATGGATCAACTCACGCTGTCCATATTGTTGTGTTGCAAGGGCTCCTATCGAAAAACCGCCACGTGATTAAACGATGTCTTTGACTACGTGCCAATTT
>JANOTC010000283.1:0-4119 GCA_031416175.1 Gammaproteobacteria bacterium | reverse complement strand
AAATGCGCGCCGCGAAGTTGGGTACCGCGCAAGTCGGTGCCTGACAAATTGACGTTGGTCCATTCGACGTTGGCCAACATTGCACCCTGTAAATCGCTACCAGAAAAATCGGCGTCGGAAATTCGGCTATGACTAAGCTCGGCGTGTGACAGGTTCAGTTGACCAAGTTGTTTTGGCGTGCCGTCGGGTGTAGTCGCCACGAATCGGCTCAAGACCGCTGCGGGCGAAAGCGCCGGACCTAAGTCGCGTGACGGTGTGCTGGAGCAGCCCGCCAACCCTATAAGCGCAAAGGCGAAACCCGTGCGCCGAAGCAACTTAAGGGTTAGGGGCATCGAGATTTCGCGCTGATGAGCGGCCGCGAACTGTGTCTAGGTTGCGCGCACCTTTTAGAATGGCACCGTAGAAATCCGCATTTTCGATATCCGCATGATCAAAATCGGCCCCGCTTAAATCCACTTCACGCAGTTCGGCAGAATTGAGCAAAGTGTCGCGCAAAATGACATTGCGCATAATGGCTTGGCGAAACACGCTAACGCGCAAATCGGCGCTACTCAAATCACTCTTACTCAATGTGGCGCCCACTAACACCGCGCGAGAAAAATCCGCGTGCTGCAAAGAGGCATCTTGCAAGCTCGCGCCTGCCAAGTTAGCTTCGCGAAATTTAGTGTCGGTCATATTGGCGCCATCAAGAAGGCTGCCGGTTAAACGTGCGCCCGAAAAGTCGGCGCCCCGTAAAATCGCTTGGCTCAAATTCGACTTTGAAAAATTCACTTCGACCGCATTTGCATCGACCAAAACCATGCCCGCCAGTTCGCAGTCTTCAATATTGGCGCGAACCAAACGTGCACCGGTCAAGTTGGCGCCTGGCAGGCGCGTTTGCGAAATTTCTGCCTTTTCCAAATTGGCGCCGCGCAAATTAACGCGCAAGCCGTACACATGAACGATGGTCGCGGCAGTTAGGTCGGCAGAAGTCATATCGACGTCGATCAACATGGAATCACGAATGGTGATGCGCGCTAAATTGGCGTTGTTGAATTTGGCGTTACGCAGCATGGCCCGTTCAAGCACGGCTTGTTCCAAATTCGCGCTCTTGAACGACGTAGAGGTGAGTTCAGTTTGTTTCAAGCTCGCACCGCGCAAATCGGAATTGTCGAGTTTGGCCTTGTGCAGGTTCGCGTTGTCGAGGGTGGCGCCGCGCAGCATCGCGCCGGTAAGATTCGCATTGCTCAAATTAACGCCCGT
This sequence comes from Gammaproteobacteria bacterium, assembly GCA_031416175.1. Lineage (GTDB taxonomy): Bacteria > Pseudomonadota > Gammaproteobacteria > S012-40 > S012-40 > JANOTC01. Next base: position 2,877 of record JANOTC010000283.1, on the reverse strand, counting down.
CAAGTTGGCGCCGCTTAGCGTTGTGCCGGTTAAATCGGCGCCGAGAAAATCGATATGGGAAAGGTCCAGCCCTGAAAGATCGCGAAATTTTAGCTGCTCGCCCGTCGCGCCGCTGGCCAGAATCGCTCTGACGTCTGCAGCCGAAAGTCTTGGGGACGGCACGCCCGCTGCGCCAGTCGTGTTCGCGCCACCGCCGGTGACAGGCGCGCCAGAACAACCGAAAAGGGCGAGTAAGAATAGCGTTAGCGTTAATGCTTTCATGCGGGTTTCACGCTCTTCTTAGCGACGTCATCGCGAACGTAAACGGGTAAGCCCAGCTCAGGTGCGATGCCCAGTCCAAGCCTGAAATTGTTCGCCCCTAAAACCGCGATATCATACGCTTGCGGGTAGCGATCACTGTCAACGTGTGTCAGATTGACAGCTGTTAACTGATCAGCGTAACTGCCCCAGCCACTTCCCGCGCCAGCCCAGGGTGCCATGCTGGGAGCAGAAAGTGCCTCAGGCGCGTCAACACGTTCCTCGGTCACGGGCTGCGCAATGCCTGCGTCATCCACGATAAAGGCTGCCCAATAAACTTGTGACATGCGCGCGTCAATGGCTGCTAACACAAGGCATGCGCCACGTTCGCGCCACATGCCTTGCGCCAAAGCGGCTAGGGATGAAATCGGAAGAATAGGTAAATCCTTGGCCAAAGCTATTCCTTGAGCAATTCCTGCGCCGATGCGCACGCCGGTAAATGATCCGGGTCCGCGCCCGAAGGCAATGGCGTCGAGATCGTTCAGACTGACCTGTGCTTCGCTGAGAATTTGTTCGCACATCGGCAGAATCAACTCAGCGTGACGCTGCGGCGCCCATTGATAGGCGTGCACAACCGCGCCCCCCAAATAGAGGGCAACTGAACACGCTTCGGTGGTGGTGTCGATGGCGAGTAGTTTCATCGTAAAAATTTGGCCACTTTCAAGATTGAGCGGCCTTTTCTCTTGCTTCGTTGGCATTATGGCCACGTTCTCGCGTCCACACGAGCGTGGAGATGATTTTGAATTTAGCCAGCGACATCGCGCCACGTTTGTGACGACTGGTGGATCTGTTGTCGGCGAGCGCCGCTAAAGCGTTGGCGCGTTCGCATTCATAAATTTCGACGGGCTGATATTCCTCGTCCATGACCACAAGTACAACGCTATCCCATTCAAGTTCAGTTTTGAGTTGGCCAACACGCTGCCCTGACTTGGCTTCGTCGAATACCGCGCGACCTTTGATTTGAATACGTTTGCCTTCCCGAGCACCCCGACCAATAGCATCGAAACCGCCAGTGCGTTCGTGGCAAAGTTCCAATTCAAGCAGGCGCGCCGCATCAAACTCGGCGATCTCACTGCTGATGCCGAGAGGTTTGCCGGTGACGCGTCGAAATTCGGTCGCAAGCCGACGGGCTTCGCTTATAAGCTTTTCCGTTGAGTAAACGCTCATGGACGGCCCTAGTTGGTCTTTATGCGTCCTATTCTACAAGGAACTTCTTGAAAATGAATCTATTACCGATTTATCGTTGCGGTCAGCTCCGCCCGGGCTCGAAAAGTAAGCGCGAATTAATCTGGATTTGCTCTAATGTGCCGGTGGAGCGTCTGCCTTCTTGCCCAATAATTGGGGCCTCGCAGGAAAGCTTTCCAAGTTTGTGCTACGATTAAACTAAATAAAACGACAAAGAAGTGCATGGCCCTACAAGCTAGGCACTCGACAAAAGACATCGACAATATGTGGTGTGGGGATGATTATGTCAAAAAACGAAACTTTCAGTCGTTGTCGGTCGTCGACTTCGGACAAGTCGTCACGGATAGTGCTCCTTCGTAGCCTCATGGCGGCTGGCGTTACCCTCGCGATTACCGCCGGGTTGTCAGGCTGTGGCGAAGCGATTCCGGACGTTCGGGGCAAAACGCGAGGCGATGCCGCCCCCAATGGAGACAACTTTCCGGTTGCCAACAATGAAATTCTGATCAATATGAGTGCGGATGCGGGTACTGAATCACGTTCCCGCTCGCTTCGTAAGGCCGGCCTGAGAGAAAACGTCAATTCTGAATTCGGGATTCTGGTGCCCGGTCTGGTTGTCGCCAGCGCGGCGCCCGGTCAAACCGTCGAGCAAGCACTTAACATCATTAGAGCGGACGAGTCTGTTGCTTACGCCGAACCCAACTATTCTTTATCCATCTCTGTGACCCCCAATGACCCGAGTTTCCCCGTTCAATACGGCATGACGAAAATTGTTGCGCCACAAGCGTGGGATTTGCAGACCGGAACCAACGTCGTGGTCGCGGTCATTGACACGGGCGTTGATTACAACCACCCAGATCTTGCTGCGAATATTTGGACTAACACCAGAGAAATCGCTGGTAATGGCGTTGACGATGACGCCAACGGCTACATCGACGACGTTCGCGGCTGGGATTTTGTCCAAAATGACAACACGCCGATGGACTTAAACGACCATGGCACGCACGTGGCGGGGGTGATAGCGGGCATAGGCAATAATGCCGCCGGAATTTCAGGTGTCAATTGGAAGGCCAAGATCATTCCGCTGCGTTTCATGGATGCTACCGGGCAGGGCTCTACGATCAATGCGATTAGAGCGCTAAATTACGCCGTCGCGAATGGTGCGCGTATATCGAATTCGAGTTGGGGCGGGCCAGCCTTTAGTCAGGCGCTATTTGATGCGATCCAAGCCGCCGGTGGTAAAGGGCACGTATTCGTCGCCGCTGCAGGCAATTCTACTGCCAATAACGACACCACGCCGGAATATCCAAGCTCTTACAAATTGGCCAATATTGTTTCTGTGGCGGCAACGGATCGAAATGATGCATTGGCTACGTTTTCAAATTTTGGCTTAGCCTC
>JANOTC010000282.1:0-8504 GCA_031416175.1 Gammaproteobacteria bacterium | reverse complement strand
GAACGACCGCCATCGCGGCGGCAGGTCACCACAAAGGTGCCGCTCGAATCAACGTTTGCCGCGCCTGTTGTTGCTGCGCGGCATCCAGTGTGGAGAAATAACTCACTTCTCCGGCGAGCATCGCTGCCAATGGCACGCCATCCCGGTAGAGAATTCGATTGCCGGTTTGCGCAGGGATGCGTTGGCCTGGCGTAATGATGCCGGTGAGGTTGAGCGGATCGGCGGCGGAGAGGGCGAGTAGGTCGCCGCGCTTTTCCTGTTTACGGATTTCGCGCAGGCTGGCGACGGCGTCGGGTAACGCGAATTGTTCGCCGCTGAAACTTTGTACGAAGCGTCCGCCGCGAATTTCGCCGCGTGCTTCCAGACGGCGGTAGTTGTATAGCAGCTCGCGCCATGGTGGTAAGTTAGTTTCACGCTCAAGTACTTTTCTGAAGACGACACCATAACGCAGCAGCAGGCTATGCGCGATTTGTTCTACATCATCCGTGTTATGTGTGCTTACTTTCTTATCGTATTCGATGAGTGCGCGTTGTTGTGGGAGTAGCGACCAACGTCCCGCATCGTCGATACCGGCCGCTGTGGCGTGGCGGCGATGACTGTGACTGTGGTCGTGACCGTGGCCAAAACCCGGTCGGCGGTTCATGGGTGTGATCAGCGCCCGCAGGCCGGCGAAGCTGTCCGACGTGACCCAGCCCCAGGCGACCAGTTCGGCGAGGGCTTCTTCGACTTGGGTGTGCAGTAGGCCGGTGTGTTGTACCAGGTCGATGAAAAAAGAGGCGCCGTGTTGTTGCAGTGTTTCGATGACTTTGTGTGCTGAGGATGACAGCTTCACCTGTTCGATTGCCGATTCTTTATTTAAATTGCGCCAGTGTTGCGCGTGTTGCCGCGATACCAACGCGATGGGAGTGATGCGCACCGGTGCGGCTTTGCGCGATTCTTTGCCTTCGGTTTGTTTCGGCAAATTGAGGCGCAGCCACGTAATGCGGCCTGCGAGGCAGAGGTTTTGCAGTAGATCGCTGGTGTACATGCGCACGCGTGCGGGCAGAATTTCCGCTTCCCATGCCGCCGCCGGAATGGAAAAGCCTTCTAATTGTGCTAACACGGCGGCCAGTGCTTGTTGACCTTCGCCGCGATCCTCACACCGTTGCCAACGAAACAGAAAACGCATGTAGTCGGCGGGGGCCACTGGCTCGATTTCGCTGCGTAGACGTTGCAAGGTGTAGCGATGGATGCGCGCGAGTAAGCGCCGTTCACACCACTCAGTTTCACCTGTTGTTAACGTGAATTGGCCTTGAATCACAAAGCCTTCTTGTTCCAGTTCTAACATAACAATGGTGACTTGTTGCAACGACAAGCCGAGTGGCGCCGCGAGTTGGGTTATTGTTACTGGCCCTAATCCTTCGAGGCGGCTGCGGATCAATTCGCGCAGAGCGTCTTCTTTGTGTTGTGTTTGTTCGTCGCCTTCGCGGTAAGGTTCGATGGGTGGTTCGCGCGGCGCATCGGGGAAGAGTGTGAGTAATTCATGCAAACGTTCGGCGGCAGCCCATAATTTTTCGCCGTGCGGGGTGCTCAGCAATGTCGCGCGACCGTCTAACGTTAATGAGGCTAAAAGTGGCTGCCATATTGCTGCTGACACATCTTGATTGACTTCGGTTTGTGTTATGAATCCGAGCACGATCAGCGCGTCGTGCAACTCGTCCGCCGTGCGGGCGTCGGGCCAGGCTTCGTTGCGCACTCGTTGTATTGCCGCCATGTCGAGGCGACCGATATCCGCCGCGCTGTCGGGATCGAGAAAACGGCGCTGTTGTATTGCCCGCGTGCGACGTTCTTCCGCAGGCGCATCGTCGAGAAAAGCGTAGGGCCGCGCGTTGATGATTTCCATCGCCAGCGGCGACGGTGTGGTGAGATCGCAGGTGATGAGTTTGATTTCGCCTTGATCCAGCCGAGTGAGTACGCGTTCTAACCCGTCGATGTCCATGGCTTCGTGCAGGCAATCCTGGAGGGTTTGATTCACGAGCGGATGGTCGGGTACTTCGCGTTCGCCGCTGATATTTTCGAAACAGGCGAGCTGATCGGGAAAAATCACTGCGACTAAATCTTCGGCATCGGAGCGTTGAAATTGCGCCGGTACGCGTTTACCATTGCGGTTACGGATGACGGCAAGCGCAATGTTAGCGTTCCAGCGCCAACGGGTGGCGAAAATCGGCGCGTCGAGTAAGGCTTGAATCAGAATTTGTTTCACCGTAGCGGGTTTTAAATAACCCGCCACTTCCGCCAAGGGAAAACTATGCGTTGGTCCTAACGAAAGAATAATACTTTCCTCGGTGGCGGCGGCCTGTAGCTCGAAATTGAACTTGCGGCAGAAACGTTTGCGCAGCGCCAGGCCCCAGGCGCGGTTGATGCGCGAACCGAACGGCGAGTGGACGACGAAGTGCATGTCGCCGACTTCGTCGAAAAAGCGTTCGAAAATGAGCGTGTTGAATGTGGGCAACGCGCCGAGCGCGGCTTTGGCTGCGGAGGTGTAGTCGGTGAGTTGTTGCGCGGCGGCCAGTGATAGGCTGAGTTCGAGTTGCATCCACGAAACGGTGGCGTCGATACCATGCTCAAGTTGCGTCGAAATGTTTTCACGCAGACGCGATAATGCAAATGAAAGCTCGTCGGTGCGCCCTGGCGCTTCGCCGAGCCAGAAGGGGATGTTGGGCGGTTGGCCGCGTGCATCTTCCACATACAATTTGCCTTGCTCGATTTTGAGAATTCGGTAAGACGTGTTGCCCAGCTGGAAAATGTCGCCGGGCAGACTTTCGAAGGCGAAGTCTTCGTTGACGCTGCCGATGGAAAATCCCTCCGGCGAGAGAATCACGTCGTAGTCGAACAAATCGGGAATGGCGCCGCCGTTAGTGATTGCCGTGAGCTTGGCGGCAGGGCGAGCACGCAGGCGGCCATTGATGGCGTCGCGATAAAGATACGCACCGCGTCGGCCACGGCGGGTGGAGTAGCCATCGGCCAGCATTCGCACCACATCGGTATACGTCTCGCGGCTTAAATTGCGATAGGGCCAGGCGTGGCGGAACAATTCGTAAAGCGCTGGCTCGTCCCATTCGCGGCAGGCCACTTCGGCGATAATCTGCTGCGCCAGCACGTCGATAGGCTGTTCGGGCATGATAATGCGGTCCAGCTCATCGCGTCGCACCGCATCGAGCAGTGCGGTGCATTCCAGCAGATCATCGCGCGAAAGCGGAAACAATCGCCCCTTGGGCAACCCGCCCACGGCGTGACCCGAGCGGCCCACACGCTGCAAGAAAGTGGCAATAGAACGCGGCGAACCGAGTTGGCAGACCAGGTCGACATCGCCGATGTCAATGCCGAGTTCCAGCGACGCCGTTGCCACCAACGCGCGCAGTTTTCCGCCTTTGAGTCGCTGCTCCGCATCAAGGCGATGTTCGCGTGCCAAACTGCCGTGATGAGCGGTGACATTCTCTTCGCCAAGCCGTTCGGCGAGAAAACGGGCGGCGCGTTCGGCCAAGCGGCGGGTGTTAACGAAAATCAGCGTGGTGCGATGTGCTTCCACTAATTCGGCTAGTCGATCATAAATTTCTTGCCACACGTCGGCGGACATAATCGCTTCTAACGGCGAGTGGGGTAGCGCAAGAGCGAGATCACGCTGGCGCACGTGGCCAGTGTCAATAATGGTACAAGTTGGGTGTTGACCCACCAGGTAGCGTGCGACGGTCTCGATGGGTTTTTGTGTGGCTGATAAGCCAATACGGTTAGGGCGCGATCCATGATGTATCTCGCAAATGGCGGCGAGCCGCTCCAGCGATAACATTAAATGCGCGCCACGCTTGTTGCCCGCGAGCGCGTGGATTTCGTCGACGATCACCGTGCGCACTGTTTGCAACATCTCGCGCCCGGACGTGGATGTGAGCAGAATGTAGAGCGATTCCGGCGTTGTCACCAGAATATGCGGTGCCTGTTTGCGCATTTTTGCGCGCTCGTGCTGAGGTGTGTCGCCGGTGCGCACCCAGGCACGGATTTCTACTTCTTTCAGCGATTGCTGAAACAATTCATCGCGAATACCGGCTAAGGGCTGTTCGAGATTTTTCTGGATGTCGTTGGAAAGCGCCTTGAGCGGCGAAATGTAAAGCACATGGGTCTCGTCCGCCAGCCGCCCTTGCGCCCCTTTGCGCACCAATGCGTCGATGGCGGCGAGGAAGGCGGCCAGTGTTTTACCGGAGCCGGTCGGCGCCGCGATGAGCGTGTGCTCGCGCCGCTGAATGGCAGGCCAGGCTAACAACTGCACGGCGGTAGGCGCCGTGAAGGCGCGGGTGAACCAGGCGGCGACGGCGGGGTGGAATTGGGATAAGGGCATGGGGATTCGTCGCGGAATGCGCAAGAAATCATTGTAGCATTGATGTGAATGGTGATCGGTTATGGTGGCGATTGCAGAACTCAAGCAGCGTTACGACGACCTTCATCGCGAACAGCATGCCCGCGCCGAACAACGGGCTGACATAGTAATAAGCATCGTCCTTCCCGTTTATCAATTTCGAGGCTCAATCACTTCAGCTTGCGCTTACGGCCTATTAACTTGCTTACTCTGTGCTTTACCTTTAGGGTTACTCCTGCCGGCCCAGAGTTCGCTACACAGTGCTTGGCCTACCTTGCTGGGACGGGATTCGCACCCGCTGGAATAATCGACCTTGCCTGGTCGCACTATAGTTACTATTACCCTATAGGAATAAAACAGCCATGAAACCAGCACCGATCCCCGCAGTCGAGCTTAGTTCTTACATTGCCGAATTGGCTCGGCGCCATGGAATCACGTATGGCAAAACTGCCAACGACGCACTGGCTGATATTATAACCCGCCTGGCAGACGACGATGTTGTGACAGACGTTACAGAAGATAGGATCGTTGCCTTGAAGCGTGCCAATATTATTGACGGGTCAACGATGGTTTCTCTCCTTGGTCGTTACCTTGATGAAAAGCGCCGTGTTTGACCCGTTCATCGATTCTTCTCCAATTCAAAGGACCACGGCTTGAACGTGGGGAATGAGGTAAGGGCATCCTGTCGCTGAAAGGATTGAATGGACTTGATGAGGCCAACCAAGTGGATGGGGATCTGTCCGATCCTACTGTTGTCAAAAAGTATCGGCAATTTGATGCGACACGCGGATATTCATACCCAACATCCGATGTCGCCTGCAAAAAATGCGGAGCCATACCCTGTATTTGTGGAAACAGTGATAACAAACCAGGTTCACCGAGTATGAGGGGATAGAAGACTCCATCGGCTAGCTGCTGCTGGCTCCTTGCAACGGTAGTGGGCAACTCAGTATTATTCCCTGATCAATCTGACGCGCAACAACTACCTTACTGTCATCATGGTTAGTAACAACGGGCAGGATTAAAATCCACAAACATATTTATGGGGCTAGAATTAACAGCGTTAATTCATAGTGTGACAACAGGAGGTTTACTTGAATATTCTGGAACGTAACAATGTAAATGTAGAAGGTAATAATGGCCCAGTGCTGCTGTATGCGCATGGCTTTGGCTGCAATCAGACCATGTGGAATCGTGTCACCCCCGCTTTCAAGTCCACACATCGCCAGGTGTTGTTTGACTATGTCGGCAGTGGCCAGTCTGACATGGCATCATTCGATACAAAACGATACTCCAGCCTGCATGGGTATGCACAGGATATTCTGGACGTTTGTGATGCGCTGGATTTACGCAGCGATGTCACCTTTGTGGGGCACTCGGTAAGCTGCAGCGCAGGTTTGCTGGCATCTATTGCACGACCCGAACTATTTGATCGCCTGATTCTGCTTGGCCCATCCCCATGCTTCTTGAACCATCTACCCGACTACCCCGGTGGCTTTGAGCGTGAAGACCTCGAGGGCCTGCTGGCGCTGATGGAACAGAACTATATAGGATGGGCCAATTACCTTGCTCCGGTGGTCTCGGGTGAGTCTGAAGAAAGCCCTGTTTCAGGTGAGCTATCAAAAAGTTTTTGTTCCACCGACCCTGTAGTGGCAAAGGTATTTGCGAGAACAACATTCTTCTCGGACAATCGGGCAGACCTTCCACTGGTATCGCGTCCCTGCCTGATTCTTCAGCACCGCAATGATTCCTTGGCGCCAGTGGGGGTGGGCGGGTATCTGCACGCACATTTAAAAGGCAGCACGCACAAAGTGCTGGAAGTGCCCGGGCATTGCGCCCACATGAGCCACCCCGGGATGGTTATCGATGCCATGCGGGAGTACCTTAACCAACCTTCCCCCCGTCCATAGAGGAATTTTGCGTTTGTGGACATGCTGAATCAACTACCCTGCCCTGTTGTTGTTACCGACTTGACGTGCCAAGTGCTGGCGGCCAACGCAAATTTGTCAGAGCAGCTGGGTATTAAGACTGAACAACTTCTGTCACTCGGCATCGACAATCTTTTCCCGCCGGCAAGCCGCATTTTTCTGCAAACCCATGTTTGGCCGATGTTGCTTCGCGAAAAAAATGTGCGTGAACTCTACATTCAATTAAGAACGTCTAGCAATCAGAACATTCCCGCACTGCTGAATTGCCAGAAAGGGCGCCATGAGGGAGCTGATTGTTATTACTGGGTGTTTTTTGTAACACTGGAACGCAACCGATTCGAAGCCGAACTGGTAAATGCGCGAAATCGCGCGGAGGCCTCCGCTAAAGCACTTGTTGAAAGTGAACGTTTTATCAAAACCATCACCAATGCCATGCCCGCCATGGTTGCCTATTGGGACAAGGATTTGCGCTGCCGCTTTGCCAACCAGTCCTATCTGGATTGGTTTGGTAAAACGCATAAGGAGATCATCGGAAATACAATGCTGGAGTTGCTGGGGGAACGCCTGTTTGCCCTGAGTGAGCCTTGTATTCAGGGCGTTATGGCTGGCAAGCAGCAGAACTTTGAGCGTACGTTGAACAAGGCGGATGGGAGTGTCAGTTATGTGTGGGCTATTTATGCACCTGATTTCGATAATGACGGCAATTTCGCGGGATTTTACGTGCTGCTCACCGATATCACGCCACTCACAAATGCAAGAGCCGAACTCAAGTTGGCGCACAATGTCTTTCAAAACATCATTCAGGGCATCGTGGTCACCGATGCTGCGGGGGTCATTGTGTCGGTGAACCCGGCATTCACCGCAATCACCGGCTATACCGATGAAGATGCTATAGGCCAAACACCGCGCTTTCTTCTGTCGGCACACCAGGATGCAAGCTACGCCGAAGCAATATGGGAAAGCGTCAAACGAGATAGCGCATGGCATGGGGAGTTATTGGAGTGCCGTAAAAATGGCGAAGAGTATCCCGGCTGGCTCAGCATTACTTCAGTTAAAAATACTGATGGAACCATTGCAAACTATGTAACGATGCTTACCGATATTACCGAACGCAAACTCATCGACAACATGAAAAATGAATTTGTCTCCACAGTTAGCCACGAGCTGCGCACTCCGCTCACCTCCATTTTTGGTGCGCTGAGCCTGCTCTCAGGAGGTGTGCTGGGTGAGATGTCTGAACAAGCAAAACAGATGATTAACCTGGCTCACAAAAACAGCCAGCGCCTGCTTTCACTGATCAATGATCTGCTCGATATGGATAAAATGCTTGCCGGAAAATTGATACTTGATTTGCAGGCGCAGCCTCTGATGCCGCTGATAACGCAAACACTGGAGACCATCAGTTCATATGGAGATCAATATAATGTGAGATTCAAACTCATCTTAGAAGAAAATGTGCAAGTTCGCGTCGATGGAAATAGGCTCATACAGGTGTTGAATAATTTCCTTTCAAATGCTGCAAAATTTTCAGCATATGGCGGGCAGGTTGAAATTGCAGTACGTCGTGTGAATACCGCAGTGCGCATTGAGGTGATTGACCATGGTGCTGGCATACCGGAAAAATTCAAAGAGCATATTTTCAAGAAATTTTCTCAAGCGGATTCCTCATCTACACGCACGAAAGGGGGCACGGGTCTTGGCCTGGCAATTAGCAAAGAGTTGGTAGAGCGTATGCACGGGGTTGTAGGCTTTAATTCCAAGGAAGGGCAAGGAGCGTGTTTTTATTTGGAGCTGCCACTGTAGATACAATAAAGGCAGCTTCGCATTACTCTTTATACCGCAACTTGAGAGCAGTCATTGGGAACAGACTTGGTGCCAGGTCTTGTCTTTTGCCATCGCCCAACTTTGCTGACTAACGTTGGACAGCAAAAAATGCGCCTGGACCGTCCACTACCGAAGTCATCTAGTCCGGTACCAAGTCACTGCCGATTTCATCGCGTTCATTGACAGTAGTTTAGGCGAACCAGTTCGATCAGGTGGATATGGGCGTTTTTGATTAAAACCGCGAAATGTCAATTAGTCGAAAAATAAGCACTGGCACACCAATATTTGCTTTTTTGCATCGTGTTAAACCGTGCTGAGCGGCGTGGCGATCATGAGCGCACAGATTAAATCAAACTTGTGAGTGC
>JANOTC010000281.1:0-2456 GCA_031416175.1 Gammaproteobacteria bacterium | reverse complement strand
ATGACTTGCCACCGGAAGAAGCGAAGGAAATTCCGACCGTCTGTCATGCACTCGACATGGCCTTGGATTATCTCGACAAAGATCGTGAGTTCCTCACGCGCGGCGGCGTTTTCACCAACGACTTGATCGACGCTTATATCGAGTTGAAGATGAAAGATGTCACCCGTTTCCGCATGACCACGCATCCCGTTGAATACGATATGTACTACAGCTGCTAGTCGATTGTTTTTCGTCGAATGTGGAACGCCCCGCGAGGGGCGTTTCTTTTTTGTGCTACAAGAGGTAATCTGAACGTCTAGGCACCCTGGAGCGAAGATGCACCGTATATTTATCGCGCTACTGTTAGTCGCCGCTTTCGTCGTCGCGGAAGCGTCTGTTTACCGATACGTTGATGAAAACGGCAACGTCGTGTTTGCGGACCACGCTATACCTGGGGTCAATGCCCAGGAAATCACCCCCAGCCCCTCACCCGCCTCGGCGAAACCCAGCAAGCCTGCCAATGCGGCCGCCCCTACGCCTAAAACAGGCACACCAACTAAACCAGCGGCCACACCCGATAAAGTCGCGGCGCCCGCCAAAATCAAGTACACCGAAGTCCTCATTCGCTCACCAAGCAACGATGAAGTGGCGGGCAATAATGACGGCGTCGTTAGCATCGATTTTTCCGTAACACCCCCCTTGCGCGCCGACTTGGGTCACAAGCTCCTCGCTTTAATTGACGGCGTACCCGCCGGTAAACCCACCGCCGCCAGTCCCTTGATCGTTGAAAACATGGAAAGGGGAAGCCACACTCTCGTGTTGGCCGTCATAGAACCCAAAGGCGAATTACTCGGCTCGTCAAAGGCCATCACCTTCCATATTCAGCGAATTAGCGTGCAAATGAGAGGGAGGTAGGCCGCTACTCGTCCTTTTTTCCATCCACAGCGCACTTCCGGAGCATAGATGCACCTTTATAGTGCACAATAACTCCCACATCCGCGTGCGGCGACTCTCATTAATACAGCGGACCACAGTCAACACCCGACGCATCGCGCAAGATTACTTTAAATTCAAATGATTACCGTGCGATCTATTTCTAGTCCGAACGGAATGGACGGCTTGGATTGCTTCTTGCTATGCCCCTACAATGATGAATAGCATGACCCCAAACAGCGCATTCGATGCTTATCGCCGCATCGTTGAAAACTTGTATAACGACGTCGTGGTGGTCGAAGGCCAGGCATTGCGCCTATGCTTTGCCAATCCAGCGGCGGAAGCCATGTTAGGGTTGAGCGACCGGCAATTACGCGGCGCTCGCATTGACGAACTGGTGCCCGAAGCCACCGCGCTACTGGACGTTTTACAACGCGCGGCCAGCACCGGACAAGCCTTAACTGAACGCGAAATGGTGCTCGTGCTTCCACATAATCCCAAACCGCTCAAGGCCGATTGCACCGTTACGCCCGTGTTCGAACCCGGCGGCCATTTAGAAATGGTGGTGGAGTTACAGCCCATCGACCGGATATTGCGCATTGCCCGCGAAGAAAGCTTAGTCGCTCAACAGAACGCAATGAAGATGTTAGTGCGAGGACTCGCCCACGAAGTCAAAAATCCGCTCGGCGGATTGCGTGGTGCCGCCCAACTCTTAGAACGCGAATTGCATAGCGAGGCGCTCAAAGAATATACCCAAATCATTATTGGTGAGGCTGATCGACTGCAAAAATTAGTCGACAATATGTTAGGCCCGAACAAGCTTCCAAGCCGAAAGACCTTGAATATTCACGAAGTAGTAGAACGTGTGCGTCACCTGGTTTTAGCAGAAAGCGAGGGTAACCTGCGCCTTGAGCGCGACTACGACCCGAGCATTCCCGATCTCTATGGAGACAAAGACCAGCTCATTCAAGCCGTGCTCAATATCGTTCGCAATGCCAAACAAGCGCTAAAAGGCAAAGGGCGAATTACGCTACGCACACGCACACAACGACAATTCACCATTGGACAGCGCCGCCACCGGCTGGTTCTGCGCGTGGACATATCCGATGACGGACCCGGCATCGCGCCAGGCATGATAGAACAAATTTTTTACCCTATGGTGACGGGACGACCTGACGGCACAGGACTCGGACTCTCCATCGCACAAACAATTGTCAGCCAGCACGGCGGATTAATCGAGTGTTCGAGCGTACCTGGCGACACGGTATTCACACTCCTGCTCCCATTAAACATACCAGACCCCACAGACAGGTCTGAAGGAGAATCGAATCATGGCAGCTAAGGAACATGTCTGGGTTATCGACGATGACCGCTCTATACGATGGGTGTTAGAACGCGCCTTACGCCAAGCCAATATGGATGTCGACACATTTGACAGTGCCGAAGGCATTATCGAAAAGTTGCGTCATTCACAACCTGACGCGTTGATTTCTGATATTCGCATGCCTGGCGTAAGCGGTTTTGACTTACTCGCGCAAATTGGC
>JANOTC010000280.1:0-2562 GCA_031416175.1 Gammaproteobacteria bacterium | reverse complement strand
TATGCCGTTTACGAGTTCACGGAAGTTAACGCGCTTCCGTTCTTAGACAATCCATATTGGCACGCTGCGACCGAACCCTATGGGCCTGACGGCGAAATTGGTCACTGGTTGTCTTATGGGCTGGTATTGGTCCCTGTTGTGTTTCTTATGATGACTTGGCTTCGTGACCGTCGTTTTGATCTGGCTAACAGCTTGAGGACTTAGGCTGGGACGCAGTGGGGAAGTATTGAAAGCACTTGTCGAGATAGTCGGACAAATTCAGGCATGAAAAATCGATGGCTGTTCGCGCTGGTGGCCGCGAAAGTGGTGGCTTGCAGCCAACATAACGATACGGTTGATATACCCAAATTTTCCTTTAGCCCTCTACTGCGGATGCACAAAGCTCATCTTCAACACCTTGCACGCCCTCGCTACGAGCGCTAATGGAAAATTTGGGATAACCCCTCGACGGCTGCAGCGCCTTCTATTCCGCAACAGCAAAGAAGGCGCGTCCTTTCGTCGCAAGCGCACTAACGACCCACGGCTGGGTGATGACGTGCTGCATCTAACCGCCCCACAGCAAAATTAATCTCATCGGTGAGGCTATTGTGGTTGGGCTGCAAGCTTAACGTAAAGATGGAAGCGATCCTCCACACGAATCAGTCCGCCCACGGAACGAAAGGGTTCGATGTTGAAGTCGCTAAAGCGTAAAGCGCCAAGGGCTTCGGCGTCCAGTTGGTGTTCGTTAATGCTGATATGCGCGGGGATGCGGCGTGTGACGCTGCGACCGTGGAGAGTGATCTGCATGTCGAGGATGTAATCGAATACGACCTCGCCTATGCGCGTTTGTACAGCTTCAATCTTGATTACGCTTGCGCTGATTAATGGAAATTGCTCCGCGTCCAATTGCTGCGGCGACCACATGTTTTTGCGAGTGGTGTCGCGATTAGACATTGAGAGCTTGGGGAATTCGTCTTTGATGGCCATGGCGATCAAAGCGGGTCTTACTCTCGCCACGATGTTAGGATCGTCGATATCCAAATCCTGAGCCCGCGTCTGGAATTCAAAGCGAGACAGCGTAAGATTAACGGGGTCGGCGCTCAGCGATGCGTCATAACGGGTCGCGCTGATTAAATGACTGTGCGCAAAGGCAGCGGCGAGGCCCGCCTTATGGGTGACAATGGCGAAGACTGAGCGCGTGGGGTCAAGTTTGAAACTGAGCGGCGCTGCAGACACGCTCCATGCTGCGCACACTGCCATTATTGCAGCAATAACGCCGCACCAACGCGCTGGGAATTTCGGTCTTTTCATAACCTCCGCAAGGCCTCGCTTAATCGGTGCCACTCGTGTTCTTTGCCAGGTAGGCCAAAGCGTAAGCTTTCTGGTTCGGAAAAATATCGGCTAAGAATTCCGTTCTGCCCCAAACTTTCATGGATGACTTTAGCGCGGTGGGTTGTGATCCAATGAAATAGCATAGTAGAACCGGTGGGTGATAATCCGCTTTCGGTAAGGAGCTTGCCTAGACGCGCCGAATCGTTCGCTAACGTCGCGCGTGTTGCAGCGTGCCAGGTGAGGTCGCGCAATGCCTTAGCGGCTACCCAACGCGAAGGTCCGCTGACGGTCCAAGGCCCAAGCGCGTCATTGAGTGTAGCCAATAATTCTGGCCAAGCGAAAACGAAACCGACGCGGGCGCCGGCTAAGCCAAAAAATTTGCCTAGTGACCGCAGTACGATTAAGCCCGGTTGGCCGCTTGTAAGGGCTACGCTACTCGCCGGAGTGGCATCAATAAACGCTTCATCTACCACTAACCATCCACCACGACTCGCCAATCGTTCGCGCCAAAGGCCCAGGGCTTCCGGCGAAATAACCGAGCCGGTCGGATTGTTAGGATTACATAACACCACGACATCAAGCTGAGTTGACGCGCTATCCAAACTTTCTAAAGCAAGCGATTGGACTTGATGTCCCGCGTGGTGCCAGGTGTGGAGGTGTTCGTTATAACCGGGGCTGAGCACACCGACGCGCACGGGTTTGCGTAGTAGGGGCAGGGCTTGGATGGCGGCTTGCGAACCCGCGACGGGCAGTAGGAATGGGTTGCCGTAATAAGCTGCCGCCGCACTGTGCAAATCGTCGTCCGCCTCAGGCAAACGCTGCCAAGCGCTGGTTGGCACAGTGGGCACCACCCAGCCATGGGGATTGATTCCGGTCGACAAGTCTAGCCATTCGCCTTCGGCAATGGCGTACCTTTTAGCCGCTGCAGCGATACGCCCACCATGCTCAAGCATTGATCCAACTACCCAGTAAAGTGACCAAAACCCAAAGCCAAAGGCCATGTCGCACTAACCCCACGGCGCGTTCAATGTCGTCGGCGGTGGGTGTCCGTCCCGCGCCTAATATCGGCCTGTGTTTCATCTTGCCGTGATAGCTCGCCGGGCCGCCCAATTCTATGCTCAACGCGCCTGCCCCGGCTGCCATCACTGGTCCGGCATTGGGGCTATACCAACTGCGTGCTTGGTTGCGCCAGCAGCGCCAGGCCAAGCTGCTATCACCGAGCAGCGTATACGTTAATGCAGTCAGGCGGGC
>JANOTC010000279.1:0-13187 GCA_031416175.1 Gammaproteobacteria bacterium | reverse complement strand
ATTTACAACCTGGCGGCGCAGAGTCACGTCGCCGTCTCGTTCGAAGAACCTGAATACACGGCCAACGCCGACGCCCTCGGCACGTTGCGCCTGTTAGAGGCGATTCGTATTCTCGGACTAGAAAAAAAGACGCGTTTCTATCAAGCCTCTACCTCCGAGTTATACGGCAAAGTGCAGGAAATTCCGCAAAAGGAAACAACGCCGTTTTACCCGCGTTCGCCCTACGCCGTCGCGAAAATGTACGCGTATTGGATCACCGTTAATTACCGAGAAGCCTATGGCATGTACGCCTGCAACGGCATCCTGTTTAACCATGAATCCCCGATCCGCGGTGAAACTTTCGTCACCCGCAAAATCACCCGTGCCGTCGCCCGCATTAAACTCGGCCTACAAGATTGTTTGTTCCTCGGTAACCTTGACGCACTACGTGACTGGGGCCACGCCCGCGACTACGTCGAAATGCAGTGGATTATGCTCCAGCAAGAAGTGGCTGACGATTTCGTCATTGCCACTGGCGTGCAATACAGCGTCCGCGACTTTGTTAATACCGCCGCCGCTGAGTTGGGCATCCGCATTCGTTGGGAAGGGCACGGTGTTGATGAAAAAGGTTATGACGAAAAAGGCCGCTGCATTGTGGCCGTCGACCCGCGCTACTTCCGGCCAACGGAGGTCGAAACACTGTTAGGCGATCCGACCAAAGCAAGACTAAAATTGGGTTGGGTGCCGCAAACCACCTTCAAGCAATTAGTGGAAGAAATGGTGCGTGAAGATTTGAAGGGCGCGGAACGGGACGAGTTGGTTAAGCATCACGGGTATACGGCGTATGATTATCATGAGTAGTCGGCTCTATCCGCCTTGCTCATCAAATTAACGATACAGAGCATTCCGTGGTGCCGACTGCATCCGCGCGTTTTTTCATTCGCTGGTCAAAGGATGAAAAAATCGATACCGTGGTGCAGCCGGATATGGTGGAAATGAAGGATGAAACGGCGGTGGAGATATTGCCCGATATCGTCATTGGTTGGGAAAAAGTCACGCGGCGCTTATAATCGTTTTCGACAGCCGTCGTCACTACTGTCTGGTATGGGTATAATTTCCCTTGAATTGTCCTATAAATAGGGTCCGTACATTATCGGGGAGTTCGGTCCGAACGTCTTACTTCTCGTTTTGGCGAATGCCGAGGCTTCGAGGAATTCAATCCCAACGTCCCCTTCTCCCTAACCGGATGCTGCCGATAAAACTCGCCCGCGAATACGGCAAACGCCGCCGACACATTTAAGCTCTCCACCGCGCCACTCCCTGGAATACACAATCGATCGGCCGCCATTTGATGAAGCGCGCTAGACACGCCCGTTTCCTCCGCCCCCATAACTAATATTGTGCGGGGTGGAAATGCGAAGGAATACAGCGATTTCCCTTCTCGCACAGTCGTCGTAAGCAATTGAAAGCCCCGATTCTTTAGCTCCACAAATTGGCGCCGGGCATCGTCCATTTCAATTAAGTCGACGTGTTCTGCGGCGCCTTCGGCTACCCGGCAGGCGGACGGCACAAGGCGGGGTAAGCGGTCGCGCTCGCCTAATACGTAGCGTATTCCAAAATGTGCGCAAGTACGGATCATGGCGCCGAGATTGTGTGGATTGCCAATTCCATCCACATAGGCTAACAATATGGGTGCACTGGAATTTTGTTCCGCCGCCAACACGTCCGTGAATTGTTGACGCGGGCGTTCCAGTGCGAGCATACAGATGCCCTGATGATGGGTGGATTCGGTGAGCCGCTCCAAGTCGTCATCGGTGACGAGGTGATAGGCTTTCCGTTGCGCGGCGCCCCATTTGAGCACGTCGCCCCATTTATCAACTTCGGACTCGGCAACGTAAATTCGAATAATGTCTTGCGGTCTTTGTCGCCACATGGCGCGACAGGCGGCGGCGCCATAGTACTTCATTTCTTTCCGGCCGCCGGGCGGCGTACCTGGCATGCTAGGCGCTTTGGCGGGACGGGTTTGTGGGCCGCTAGGGTTGGGGCGAGGCTTATGTTGCAAGGGAATCACCGCGAATCGAAGGTATATCGGCGCAAGGATATCATGTGTTCCATAGCGGGGCGCTCGGATTGACAATAAATTAGCATATGCTAATATACCGATTGTTTGTTTTCATGCGCTGGCAGTCGGGTGTAATCCGATGCGCGTAAAAAGGAGTGGGTTGCGTGAATAAAAGGTCGTTTTTTTGGCTCCATGGCGTCTTGGCTTTGGCGTTGAGTGCGTTGGCTGTGGCCGAACCGGCTCCGTTAGTGTGGGCGACAGCCACGGCAGAGACAGTGGCGCAAGAGCGAATGTTGGACGGTGTTGTCGAAGCCGTCAATCAAGCAACGGTCTCGTCGCAAACCTCAGGTCGAATCAAAGAAGTGCTATTTGACGTAGACGACACGGTCGAAAAAGGCGCGGTGTTATTGCGCTTCCGTGACACCGAGCCATTAGCCAAATTGGATAAATCTCAAGCGCTAGTCGCCGAGGCGGAGGCAAAGTTGCGTGACGTGGAATTAGAGCATAAGCGCGCGGGCGATATGGTGGCAAATAAACTAATTTCGGAGGCGGAGTTAGATCGTGCGGCGGCGGCGCTCAAAGGTGCGCAGGCGCGTCTAAAATCTGCGCAGGCGGAGGGGGTACAAGCGCAAGAGCAGGTCGAGAACACAGTGGTGCGCGCGCCCTACAGCGGAATAGTGGTTAAGCGCCATGTGGAAGCGGGTGAGACGGCGAGTGTTGGGCAAGCCCTAATGACGGGCCTGACCTTAGAAAAACTGCGCGTCAATATTGATGTTCCACAATCTTACATTAACAACGTGCGTCAATTTAAAGCGGCGCGCGTGCTCTTGCCACACGCTGAGGGAACCTCGGTTAACGCGACGGGTATAACAATTTTTCCGATAGCGGATGTAAGTAGTCACTCGTTTCGAGTCCGTGTTAGTTTGCCTAAAGAAGCAGTGGGGATGTACCCCGGTATGTTTGTGAAAGTGGGATTGAAAACCGGCGAGCAAACACGCCTCGTTGTGCCCGTGTCGGCGGTGGCTTTCCGCAGCGAAGTAGTGGCAGTGTATGTGGCTGATGCGACCGGCAAGATTGCGATGCGGCAGATTCGTGTTGGGCGCGTAGTGAATGACAAGATTGAAATACTCGCCGGACTTGACGCCGGTGAACGCGTGGCAGTTGATCCGTTGCGAGCCGTGGTAGAGTTTAAGCGTCAACAACAGGCGGTGCGCCCGTGAACGAAAAGTTAGGTATTTCTGGCCTTATTGCCAAAAAATTCCTCACCTCGGAAATTACGCCACTATTAGCGTTAGTGGGGTTGCTTCTGGGTATATTCGCCGTGGCAGTCACGCCCAGGGAAGAAGAGCCGCAAATCAACGTAACGTTCGCGAATGTTTTTATTCCCGTGCCCGGTGCATCTGCGACTGAAGTCGAAAATTTGGTGAGTACACCGGCAGAACAAGTTCTCTCCGAAATTGAAGGTGTCGAGCATATCTATTCGGTATCCCGCCCCGGCATGGCGGTGCTCACTGTGCGTTACGAGGTGGGGCAAGACAACACGCAGGCGATTGTGCGCTTGTACAATAAAATTTTTTCTAACCAAGATTGGTTGCCGACCAGCGTCAATATCGGACCCATTATCGTCAAGCCAAAAGGCATTGATGACGTACCCATTGTTGCCTTGACCTTGTGGACACAAGATCCGAATAAGGCCGGTTACGAGTTACAGCAAGTGGCGCATGCCATTGAAGCGGAGCTTAAACGCGTGCCGGGTACACGAGATATTTACACCATTGGCGGACCTGATCGTGTAGTACATGTTCTGTTAGATCCGCAGCGCATGGCCGGTTATGGCATCGCACTCGATAATCTAAAAGCGGCTCTGCAAGCCTCTAACACATCCGTCGACGCCGGCAAGGTGGTGCGCGGCAACCAAGAAATTGTTGTGCAAGCGGGAGAGTTTTTAACGTCGGCCGATGAAATCGGTGAACTTGTTATTGGATTGCACGAGGGCAAGCCTGTCGCGTTGCGTGATGTTGCGACGATTGAACAAGGCCCGGATCAGGCCGAAACCTACGCGTGGTTCGGCACAGGGGCGGCAGCATTGGAAAAAGGCGCCTCTGTCCAAGGCGTATTTCCGGCGGTTACGGTGGCGATTGCTAAGAAGCCGGGCGCGAACGCAGTGGCGGTGGCCGCGCAAATCGTTGAACGCGTCGAGCAATTAAAAGGTGTATTCATTCCTGACGGCGTGAACGTAACCGTTACGCGCAACTATGGCGCGACCGCTAACGACAAAGCGATGACATTAATTAAGAAATTAATTTTCGCGACGGGCGTGGTGGTTTTATTAGTGTTAGTCACCTTGGGGTGGCGCGAGGCGATCATTGTCGCGACGGCGATTGTGGTGACGCTTGCGATCACTTTATTCGCGTCGTGGGCTTGGGGCTTTACCTTGAATCGCGTTTCCCTATTCGCATTGATTTTTTCGATTGGCATCTTGGTGGATGACGCCATTGTTGTCGTCGAAAATATTCATCGACACATGCAAATGGGTGACAAGTCATTGTTAGAGTCCATTCCGATTGCGGTGGATGAAGTCGGCGGACCGACGATTTTGGCGACATTCGCCGTCGTGGCCGCTTTGTTACCCATGGCGTTTGTGAGCGGTTTAATGGGGCCATATATGAGTCCCATTCCCATCAACGCCAGCATCGGCATGATGATTTCGTTAGGCGTCGCCTTTGTCATCACACCGTGGTTAGCGTTGCGGGTGTTCGGTAAAGGTAAGCACGCTGCTGAGGGGGCAGGTCATGTGGTAAAGGAAGACCGTACCTATACGTTCCTACATCGCGTGTTTAGCAAGGGGATGACACCTTTTTTGATCGGCGATAAGGCACCATTTCGTCGGCGCGCCGTGGCGGTCGGTGTGCTCTTTCTCATCGTCGGGGCGGTTGGGCTCGGGATGGCGAAATTGGTCGTTTTAAAAATGCTGCCGTTTGACAACAAGTCTGAGTTTCAAGTCATTGTCGATATGCCGGAAGGGACCAGTGCCGAGCAGACGGCGCGCGTGATGGCGGAACTGGGCAGCGCGATTGCGGCCGTGCCGGAAGTCATCAACTATCAGGCGTACGTAGGAGCTGCAGCGCCCATTAACTTCAACGGCTTAGTGCGTCAATATTATTTGCGTGAGGGCGCTGCCGTCGCCGATTTGCAGGTCAACCTCACCGACAAACATACGCGCAAACGGAGTAGCCACGAAATCGCGGCTTCTGTGCGTGCGCCATTGCAGGAAATCGGCAAGAAATTTAACGCCAACGTGAAAGTGGTTGAGGTGCCGCCGGGTCCGCCGGTTCAATCGCCGCTCGTCGCGGAAATTTACGGCTTGGACTACCCCGGTCAAATCGCCGCCGCGAAAAAAATTCGCGCGACGTTTGAAGCGACGCCAGACGTCGTCGACGTTGATGATAGTGTGGAAACAGCCTCGCCGAAGTGGTTAATTCGCGTTGATAGGCAAAAGGCCGCACTACTGGGTGTTGAGCAGTCCGCCGTCACCGACGCCATCAGTATGGCGCTACGCGGTGCGGACATTGGGCAAATTCACGGCGCTAATGTGAAGTACCCGATCCCGATACGCTTGGAGTTTTCAGTGGCGGATAAGGCGAATTTGGAATCACTGTTGAGCATCGAAGTGCGCGGTCGCAACAACGCGTTGGTCCCTTTGTCTGAAGTTGTGATGGTGCAAAACACGACCCGTGAATACAGCATTTATCACAAAGACATGCTGCCCGTTGTGTTTGTTACGGGTGATATGGCAGGCAAATTGGACAGCCCGTTGTATGGCATGTTCGAGATGCTATTCAAGCTAAAGGAAACACCCTTCGCGCCTTTTCAAGACGTGCCAGTGAATCAATTCTTAATCGAGCAACCCGATAATCCCTATCAATATAGCGTCAAGTGGGATGGGGAATGGCAAGTAACGTATGAAACGTTCCGTGATATGGGCCTAGCCTATTCCGTCGGCCTGGTGCTGATCTACTTATTGGTGGTGGCGCAGTTTCGGTCCTACGTTGTGCCGCTCATCATCATGGCGCCCATTCCATTGACTATTATTGGTGTTATGCCGGGTCATGCGCTATTAGGCTCGCAATTCACAGCGACCTCCATGATTGGCATGATTGCATTGGCCGGGATTATCGTGCGCAATTCAATTCTTCTGGTCGACTTTATCAATCAGGAAGTTGAACGGGGTGTGCCATTTCACGAAGCGGTTATCCGATCCGGTGCTGTGCGCGCGAAACCGATCGCGTTAACGGCGCTCGCGGCGATATTGGGTGCCTTGTTTATTCTTGACGACCCGATTTTCAATGGACTAGCCATTTCATTAATTTTCGGAATTCTCGTATCGACGGTGTTGACCTTGGTTTTGATTCCGATGATGTACTACGCGTTTATGCGCAAGAAATATGCGTAGAATTAAAAAGGCCGAAGCGACAAGCGCTTCGGCCCGAGTAATCAGAACGGACTGAGGGAGGGAGGAGGAATCCGTTCTGTAAAGAGTTTATCGTCCCGGCAAAAGAAATCTTTAGTTTCAATTTTACTGCCGCAATACCTCAGCCACATGATGGTGCGCGGTGGGCAAATTCATCACTGAATGGCGTCCGGACTTGAATTTTTGGCGATTGACCATATTATGTCCTGAGTATTGCGCGTAATTGGGGCAATGACGTGATATGACTGACGCGACTGTTGATAAATGTGAGATGAAGTGGGGTATATAAATGAAACGTATCTTTTTGTTCCTTGCGACCAACATTGCCGTGGTTCTGGTTCTGAGCATCACGGCTCGAATTCTTGGACTGGATAGAATCCTAGACGAGTCTGGCACCGGCTTGAATTTCAATGCCTTGCTAGGATTTTGCGTCTTGTTTGGGTTCGGCGGCTCGTTTATCTCGCTGGCGATAAGCAAATGGTCTGCAAAGCGCATGACCGGAGCCCAAGTTATCACCCAACCTGCCAACGAGAACGAGCGTTGGTTAGTCGAAACCGTTCGGCGCCAAGCCGCGGCGGCGGGTATAAAAATGCCAGAAGTCGCCATTTACGACGGCCCAGAAATGAACGCCTTTGCGACGGGAATGAACAAAAATGCCGCATTGGTCGCTGTGAGCACGGGCCTGATGCGCAGCATGCGACGCGACGAAGTCGAAGCCGTGTTGGCCCACGAAGTGAGTCATGTCGCGAATGGAGATATGGTTACGCTGGCCTTGATTCAGGGCGTGGTAAACACGTTCGTGATGTTCTTGTCGCGCGTGATCGGGCATTTTATTGATCGCGTGGTGTTCAAGAACGAGCGAGGTCATGGTCCTGCATTTATGATCTCGGTGATCGTCGCAGAGCTTGTACTCGGTATTTTGGCGAGCACGATTGTGATGTGGTTTAGTCGCCAGCGCGAATACCGTGCAGATGCGGGCGGCGCGAACTTGGCGGGGCGTGAAAAGATGATTGCGGCGCTGGAGAGATTGCGCGGCGGCCAAGAACAGGCGCCGTTACCGGATAAAATGGCAGCGTTTGGGATTTCGGGTGGCAAGCCGAGTGGGTGGAAGGCGTTGTTTATGTCGCATCCGCCGTTGGAGCAGCGGATTGCGGCGTTGAGGGCGGGTCGGTAGTAGGCTGATTTGGTGCTGGACAAGAGAAGGGGCCGTGAGGCCCCTTCTTCTGATAACACTGTCTTCTTATGGCACAGTCACAGGGACGTCGCCGTACGGCGAGTCAGGTAAGGCGCACGCCTTAATGTCGGATGTCAGTGCTGGTAGAAGGACTGAAAAAGTCGACGACGAAATTGAGCCAAATACTTGCGTGCTAGCAACGATGTTATCCTTTATCCAAGCGGCTTGGCTTTTCACATAGATGAGGTCAAAAGTCGCCAAGCCGTTGGCGTCAGTTATGACGAACTGTGGAACGCTACCTGCCGCCGCCATCGTAGGCGCATACGGTCCTATTTCATCGATATCAACAACGCCGTTCTTAGGTCTAAAAACGCTGCCGTCTGAACGATCATAGATTATGTCATCGTATTGGTCTTTGTTGGCCGCGATTTCTGCGCCATCGAGAACTAGATTCCCGTTCACGTCGGGGTTGGTTAACCATGCGCCCGCCGTCAGCGTACAATTCGTTAAGTTTCCGCTAGAGTCGTACACTTCCGTCCAGTGACCTCTCCGAAAAGAGGCAGGCCAAGTGCTCACAGATACAGTTGCTCCGGGTGCTGCGCTTCCGTTAGCGTCCGTTACAAGGACCGAGACGGCTACTTTATAGGTAGTATCATTCGAACTGGACTCCAAGGAAGTGCTCGTGCCAAGCGTAAGTGATCCGGCCACGCCGCCGATAATTATGGAAACCGAGTCACTAAGTGTTGAGCTCGTCGCGCCGTCGGCAGTTGACGCTTTGATGACAACGCCACCAAGAGAGCTGTCTGCCGGATTACGAGGAAAGGTGCTAATGGAACCTGATGTGAACTTCACGCGCAGTTGGCCTCTCGCGTCCGTTAGACCGAACGATGAGGACAAAAACTCGCCCCCACCAGTCGCATTTTCGAGCTTAAGCCAAACGGGTTGGTCGAGGACTGGAATGCCGCTCGCATTTGTTACGGTAGCCACTAATTCCGCTTGGCGTGAGAGTTCACCCGTACTAACGGGTACCACGGTTACGTTTGATTGCAAAACCAAAGTACTTGCGGTTCCAGACGGCGCGGCCACCAATACGGTTATTTGCTCTTTGGTGTTGGCGTTCGCACTGTCAATGACTTCAATTGTTGCTGTGCCGCCTGTTGTTGGGCAAAAGTCGACTGACGCCGTCGCGTTGCTCGCAACGGGGACTTTCAAAGTCGACGTTCCGCCTGCGCAATCGCTGGCACCGGCCAACTTAAGTGTGCCTATGCTAGTAAAAAACGCCACTTCACTCTGAGTGGGTGCAGCAACTTGGTACGTTTGTTTGCTATTTAGATTTACGACTGACGATTTTGTGGACGGTGTAGTGAAACGAAATGACTGTTGCGTCTTAGCTATCGTTATTCCTTTAGTCCCTTTGGCGCCAATTCCTTGCGCTGTAATGACTACACTCCCTTCTGCCCCAGCCGTAAGTGAAAGGGCGACGCGACCCGCGATGTCGGTTTTACCACTTAAAACGGATAAGACACCCGTGCCTGGTGATCCGCTTGCGCTCTCGACAGTCAACGTGATATCAGCACCGAACACAGGACTATTTGCTGCGTCTCTCGCCGTCACCGTCACTGACGTCGATTTACTAGCCGAATTTCCGTCCGTTAGTAAAGTATTGTTACTTGTTTCAACCGTAAGAGTTGAGCCATCCACTTGGATCGGAATGGTTTTAGTTAACACTGTACCCACAGTTGCCGTAACCATGATAATTTGATTCGTTGGGTTGCCAACAGCCGAACTCAAAGTAATTTTCGCTGCACCTTTTTCATCGGTAATAGCGCCGGGTTTGCTCAACTGACCGCCTGTCGCGGAGAAGTCGACCAAAATGTTAGGAATAACTGCATTACGCGAGTCAAGCACTGTGACCGTGATAGTGGTGGAATCCGCATTATTAGTCGCTATTGACGGTTTAGATGCGCCAATTTCGAGTTTTGCCGTTGCCGCAGCTTGGACCTTCGGCGTTATAAAGTCGATTTTTACCGAATTACCGACTCCTGACACATCTGCGCTCACTTCGGCATTGCCAATACTATTTCCAGATATGATAGTCTCGGCGACGCCATTGTCGTCCGTCTGGGCGCTATCAAGTTTGAGGTTGCCATGTGTTGTTGAGAAATCAACCGTTACGCCCGCAACGGGCTTTCCGTTAGCGTCTTTCACTGTTGCGCGAACAGTCGTCGCGTTTTGCCCATCGGCAATTAGTGTGTTGGCGCCCGCTTTGACAGTAACGGACGTTACGGCGGATTTTTCAATCGCCGGGTCCTCCCCACAACCCACCAGACTGGTCGCGATCAATGCGCCGAGTAATAACGTCCAGATTCTTCCAAGCCTATGCATGTTGTGTCACCCATAAAAAAACACGAACGAATTCAATCACTGACGCCTGTCAGCTCATCGACGCCAAACTACACGAGCGTCAAGACGCATGCAAGGCGTAGGCCCTTGCCCAAAATGGTATATCGCTGTCGCGTTATCGACTCTAAAATCCGCAGACTTAAGCGTGTTACGCGGATTCCCCAAAGTCATAATTCAACGCCGTCTCTGGTCTTTGCACATAATACCCCTGAATAAAATTAACCCCCTCCGACCAGAGTAGCGCCAACGTCTCTGCGTCTTCCACGCACGCGGCAATGGTCTGGATGCCCGTAATGCGAGCCACTTCCGCTAACCGTTTCAATCGAACTTGTAGTAATTTGTCTGCCGCTAACCGCGCGATGACCTTGCCGTCAATTTTCCAATACCGGGCCGGCAATGTGCCGAACAAATTTAGGCACACAGGATCGGCGTCGCAATGATCGAGCGCAATCTCAACGCCTAAATTATGCGTCGCGCGAGCGCAAAGGAGCGCCTCGCTCGGCCCGTCAATCAACATCCACGCGTTAATTTCAATAATCAAACACCGGCTTTCGGCGCCTGTCTCTGCAATCGTTTCGCGAATCCATTCTGGTAAGGAAGAATCACGAACAGACGCATCGGAAATCTTGGTCATCAAGGATACAGGCCGTCCCGACTTTGCTCTCGCGCTTATTTGTTTTAGCGCGTGGCGAATAACCCAGCGGTCGATCTCTCGTTCAATACCCATTTCCTGCGCGGTGCGCATGAAAACCTGGGGAGAAATAAGTTCCCCATTCGGGGCGCGGAGGCGTAACAATGATTCGTAGCGTTCTACGGGTTGCGCGTGCAAATTAATGACCGGTTGGTACACGAGCTGGAAATCATCACCCTTGAGCGCGTCGCGTAGGCGTACAGCCCATTCCTGGTCGATGGGTTCGCTAATGCTATGGTCTGCGTGTGGGCTAAATAAATGAGACTTGTTGTCTTCCAGTGTACGCGCAACAGCATTTGCAGCCTTAGTATGAGCATGAGCAGTTGAATGCATCGGCGCGCTAACGGTCGATGAGACTGCAAGGAGTTGTACACACGCTTCTTGATTGAAGAAACAGGGGGTCAATTCGAAGTTGACTGGCGCTGTAGGTATAATACTAGTTTGTTCCACACCATCGGCAATGGCAGTGTTACTGGAAAAATTCACTGTTACATGGACAGGTGAGTCGGGCAGGTTGCCTTCACACAGCTCATTGAGGACGCGTTTCAGCGTATCACGCTCGTCCGCGTTGACAAGATCGAGTAATGAAACGCCTTCCAGCGCGGCCGCGTCCGCCACGTCCACTAAATTCAAAAACGCGGGATTCGCCTTAATAAACGATCCAAAGTGCAAATACGCGACGGGTTGGGTGACGGACGCTAGCAAGTGTTCAAAGCGCACGCTGTATTCATCACGCTCAACTTCAATGAGGGCGCGCGCGTGTTCACAGCGTCCCGCATTAATTTCTCGGCTTACGCGTGCCACAATCAAGGCATGTTCTTCAGCACCGAAAACGTCCGCGACGCCTAGTTGCAGGCATTCGACGGCTACTTCGCGAAAGTATTTTCGTAGCACCACAATTAATGGCGCCTTGACCGAGTGCACGGACAAGGCTGTCATTACCGCATCAATCGCGACGCCACCCGATTGCATCGACCAAATCACCGCATGCCAGGAATCGCTACGGAGTGCGTGATTGAGTTCGCTTAACTTGCTAACAACGCGAATTCGCATTGGCGCGCGTGTTTGCCGCAATTGATTGATCAATGCGTCCGCTTGGGCCGGTGTGTCGTCGACAATGAGAATATGAGTGTTTGTCGATTCAGTCATCAATGAGGAGTCCGTATTTTATCCTTGTTCGAATTCGACATCACAATGAAGACCACAATGAGTCAAAATTCTTAATTCGGTCGTATTTTTCCGCCTTAATATTGGGTTCGACGGTTCGCAAGATATTGAACTGAAACTGACTAAACGTGCCGGTACTTTCCAAAATGCTGCTTAGCCGAACCTTAATAATTTGTTCGTTTATAACAATCTCAATCTTGTCGCCAGTGCGATAACTGGCTGGCGAAATCAGTGTTTGTGGTTGATTAATGGCGCGAAGTTCAGGCAACAATAAACCGCGCGAAAATTCATCCTGCTTTGTCTTGGACGCAACGCTCTGCGTGGCAATCGCACGGGCTGTCGGTGAGAGCAACTCCAAACCGAGTTCCATTGTATGGTTAGATTGCGTTCGCATCCAGCGAATAACGCCAATATTTCGTTCGCCGTTTTCACGCTCTTCGATGCGCTCAATCCCGACTAACATGCCGACCATGGCTTTCGTTGCTGCTCCATTATTCCAAAGCAAGCAGCATCCGCCCGCGCTCTCGTTGAGTAGCTGGCAGGGATAGTCTTCAAATGTGTTACCTTCCTTCAATACGCTGGACGCCGATTCCTTGGCCATTTTCCAACTGCGCAAACCTGGGAAGTCCAAGCCTCGATTAATATTGTTCCGTTCGCCGCTGTCCAAACTACGCCCACCCTGCGTTGGAGCAATTTCTAGGGGCGGTATTTGGCTAGTTTCGGGCGCATTCGTCTCTGGAAGCGCCTCAAAATTACCTGCAACGGCCTCGGCACTCCCAGTCGCGCTTTGTTCTATAAAATAGTGTGTCGCATTTAAACCGAGTGTCACCCTAACTTGCACATTCTTCCCTCGTCGCGAGAAGCTGCGTTTGGGCACCGCCCCCCACGCGAAAATGAGGCGGCGTAGTGTGGTCTGTTGCAACCGGCCATCCGGCCCGTTTTGAGTGATGAGTGCGGAGATGGTCACTGGCTCAATTTCGGCGTCGACCATCAATTCGCGTACGACGCGTGTTAGCTGCGTGGTATCGAGTAGACGTGTAAATTGGTTGTTCGGCGTTTGCTCAGGCGCGAAATAATTGGGCGGTTCGTCCGTTTCCAAGTTAACCGAAAATAGGGCGGAGGAATCTTTGTTTTCGTCCGCCTGCAAGATGTCGGCGTAAACTACCCAATTGGTCAGCGATTCGTTGATGCGGGCAATTTCGTGTTGAGGTAATCGATAAGGGTTGGCCAGCGCTAAGAG
>JANOTC010000278.1:0-2782 GCA_031416175.1 Gammaproteobacteria bacterium | reverse complement strand
CGTTAGTAGCCCACTTGAAAGCCAGACCTCCCCACTTTTCGACGCTCAACCCGAGATGCGTTCGATACCACTCACCGAGCGCCTTCGGGACTTGAAGAACACGCCTCCTATGCAAGAGACACGCTTCATCAGGTGCCTACTTCATGGCGCGAGAAAAGAACAGGGTGATTTTCGGGGCCTAACATTGGACTTATGCGGCATTTCTTCCCACCCTTGCGGTTGGTCGCGACCAAACCTTGCGACGCCGTCAAGGACTTGCTGGCCGGTCAATGCACCGGCCGACGTGATCGTTGCCGTCGTGGCGCCATCCGACACCGTGAAGGTCTTGGTAGCGGTAACGGCGAACGAGCTTGCTCCGGTCAGGCCCGACACGCTTCCCGTCGTCCGCGCCGTCGTCGCCGTGCTTGCGAGCGCGTTGACGCACTAGCCCTGAACCCTTGGCGGTAGGAACCCCGCTGGTGTTCGCGATTGCCGATCCTAGCCCCTGACAATACATAGACGGCAGGCCGGGATCATTGCTGATATTGGACGAACCGAAGCGCCCGCAAATGTTACCGTCGTATTAGTTCGGCGGGTTCGCCGTAGGTGCGTGAACGGGCTTCTTTTTCGCGCTGGCGGCTCATCTTCCCGCCGAGGCTTCCGAAGCGCTGCTCGAATTTGCCACGACCGGCAGACTGGCGCCGCCCGCACCCGTGCCGCCCGCTGCCGATCCCTTCAGACATCCCGATGCGCTGCGCCGGATTCGCCTGATCGCCGACCAAGAGGAACTGGAGCAGGCGCTGGCGTTTCCGTGGGAGCAATGGGGCGTCTTCCTGCACCCGTCGCAACGCGCGTTGGTCGAGCGCTCCTTTTCGGGACCGGCCCGCGTGGCGGGATCGGCAGGCACCGGCAAGACCATCGTCGCGATCCATCGCGCGGTGCGCCTCGCCCGCGAAAATCCGGCCGCCAAAATACTGCTGGCGAGTTTTTCGCAGCCGCTGGCAGACGCCATGGCGAAGAAGAAGCTGGTGCTGGCGCCCGAGACCGGCGGCATCATCAGCCGCATCACCTCAGCGTCGTTCCGGGGCATCGCCGAGCAGATGCACCAGCTCGAACATGGCGTGCGTCCGCGCATTGCATCCGATGCCGTCCTGCGCGAGCGGCTGCGCACAGCCGCCGCCGCGACCGAACTTAAGGGTTTTTCGGAACGCTTCCTGCTGTCCGAGTGGACCAACGTCATCGACGCCTGGGGCCTGTCGTCACTTGACGCCTATTCGACCGTCGAACGCATGGGCCGCAAGAGCCGGCTCGCCCCAACCAGCGCGCGCGACTGTGGCCAGCGTTCGCCGCCGTTCAGACGGCCTTGGTGACGGAACGCTACACGACCTGGGCGAACGTGTTTACCGGGCTGGCGAAAGCCCTTGAGGGTCGCGCAGCAAAACCGTTCGATCATGTTGTGATCGACGAGGCGCAGGATCTGGCGCCGGCCGAGCTGCGGTTCTTCGCAGCCCTGGCGCCGGCCGGGACAGACGGACTGTTCCTGTCCGGCGACATCGGCCAGCGGATTTTCCAGCATCCTTATTCCTGGGCGAGTCTCGGCGTCGATGTGCGGGGGCGTAATGGCGAGTCAAGACGCGTTCCGGTTGTTGATGCCCATTTGTGAACAACGCAAATGGCTTGCGTCTGCTCGCGATTTGGGTTAAACGCAGATGGAAAGGCGAGAGGTTGTGATGGCAACTCCGGGTGAATTGGTAAAATGCATCGCGGAAGCGTTGGGCATACCGGCTCCCACTGTGGTTCAGTATGACCGGCTGTTGGCTGAAAACGGCCTACGGTCCAAGGGAGGTCGAGGCACCAGCGCCGCGAAAGTTACGCCTGCGGACGCTGCTAACCTTTTGATCGCGATCATGGGATCGCCTGTGGCTGGCGCCTCGATAAAGCCAGCTATTGAGGTTTGCAAAACTTATGGAAAGCTTCGGGTCCGGTTGGGAGGGACTTCCGAAAACATTAAAACCTTCAAGAGGCTCGGATTTCCTTCGCTAAGCAAGCTGCCAATATCGCACAATTTTCGGGAGGGGCTTGCTGCTTTAATTGCAGCAGCGTCTGTCGGCGAAAGCCTGATCATTCCGGACGAGGACGGAAGGCCCCCATTGGTTGGTCCCGAAAACGATTGGTTTGTGGGGTTAACGTTGGACAGTCCTACTCCGTGGGCACAAATCATCGTCGATGCCTCGTTGGGTGAAGCAAGACCAAGCGAAATGGCCCGTCTAGTCTATCACAATATGAGACGAGATCGGGATGGTGGCCATTGGGCTCCGGCCGGCTCTGGCAATTTACATCAATCTCGCAACGTCACCTTCAAGACAATCCGGCGCATTGGGGCGTTGCTCGCGGAGGCGCGCAGATGACTGCTCTGTGCGAGCAATCCGCGCATCAGCCAGTATCCCGGCCGGGTCTAGACGATCCTCTGAGGCTGAAGGATGCGGTTAGAATTGCGTTTCCTTTTGGGGGGTTGACCGTATCCGGTTTGCGACGCGAGGCTGTAAAAGGAAATCTTGTTCTTGAGCGCTACGCCAATAAGGACTTTGTGACCCTCAATGCTATTAACGAGATGAGGAAACGATGCCGCGATCAGCAAAAGGGGCCCGTCTCTGGCTTGAACCTGAAGAGCGAGACGCGGAGGGGAAGCTCGTCCGCCGCGCGGCATGGGTCATTCGAGACGGAAAGAACAAAGGCCGCACTGGTCGCCCTCGAACAGACCGCCAAGGGGCTGAGCAAGCCCTCGCTGAATACATCGCCAAGA
>JANOTC010000277.1:0-37962 GCA_031416175.1 Gammaproteobacteria bacterium | reverse complement strand
AGATGATCTTCGTCGCCAAGAATGTCGGTAAGAACCGCGAACTTGTCGCCTTCCTTAATTAAACCCATCGCAATGCCCGCAACCGCGCATTTAACTGGTACGCCTGCATCCATCAAAGCCAAGCTGCTACCGCAAACGCTCGCCATTGAGCTAGAGCCGTTCGACTCGGTAATTTCGGAAACAACACGAATGGAGTAAGGATAAACCTTAAGATCCGGCATCGCCGCCATCACACCACGCTTAGCCAAACGACCGTGACCGATTTCGCGGCGCTTTGGCGAGCCAACCATGCCGGTTTCCCCTACCGAATACGGAGGGAAGTTGTAATGGAACATGAACGATTCTTTGTACTCGCCTTCAATGGCGTCGATAACCTGCGCATCTTTGTCCGTGCCCAAGGTCGCGATAACCAACGCCTGCGTTTCACCGCGCGTAAACAAAGCGGAACCGTGTGTACGCGGCAGCACACCTGTGCGAATCGAAATGGCGCGAACGGTGTCAGTATCACGGCCATCAATGCGCGGCTGACCCGCTAAAATCTCGCCACGAACGGTACTGTATTCGAGATCTTCAACCGCTTGTTTAACGGCTTCTGCACCCCAACCTTCCTTACCTTCGGCCGCCGTCAATTCTGCACGTACCGCATCACGGATCTGAGCCAAACGCTGCTGGCGATCTTGTTTAACACGCAACTGATACGCTTCACGAATAGCCGACTCGGACTTGCCGCGAACAGCCTCTGTGAGTGCTTTATCCGTTACAGGGGCTGCCCAGGTCCAGGCGGTGACGCCTACTTCAGCCGCAAACGCACGAATGGCTTCGATCGCCACTTGCATCTGGCTATGGCCGAACATGACAGCTTCCAACATGACGGATTCAGAAAGTTCTTTCGCTTCCGACTCCACCATCAAGACGGCAGACTCTGTACCCGCCACCACCAAATCTAATTCCGACGTCTTCACATCGGCGTTAGTGGGATTCAGCAAATACTGTCCGTCGCGATAACCCACGCGAGCAGCCGCCACGGGTCCCTTGAAAGGCAAACCAGAAATCATGAGTGCGGCAGACGCGCCCAACAAAGACGGGATGTCAGGATCAATATTCGGGTCGATCGAAACAACCGTCGCGACGATTTGGACCTCGTTTTTGAAACCTTCAGGGAATAAAGGTCGCAAAGGCCGATCAATTAGTCGTGAAGTGAGGGTTTCCTTTTCGGTCGGCCGACCTTCGCGTCGGAAAAAGCCGCCCGGGATTTTGCCCGCTGCGTAGGCGCGTTCTTGGTAATTGACTGTGAGGGGGAAGAAATCCCGCCCTTCGACAGCTTTTTTCACGCCAACAGCTGTGACAAGCACAACCGTGTCGCCCATGCTCGCTATAACTGCGCCGCTGGACTGACGGGCAACCTCACCTGTTTCTAGTTTGACCAGGTGGGGTCCGAATTGGAAACTCTTACTGATTACGGGCACTTGTCTTTGTCCTTGAAAAATGAGCAGTCTTTACTTACGTAAGCCCAATCGACCAATCAGTGTCCGATA
Organism: Gammaproteobacteria bacterium; assembly: GCA_031416175.1. Lineage (GTDB taxonomy): Bacteria > Pseudomonadota > Gammaproteobacteria > S012-40 > S012-40 > JANOTC01. The sequence continues at coordinate 36,427 of JANOTC010000277.1, read as the reverse complement.
CCGTTCACCGTCAGTATTCTTCAGGTATTCCAGTAAGTTGCGGCGATTGCTCACCATTTTCAGCAAGCCCTGGCGCGAGTGATGGTCTTTGGAATGCGCCTTAAAGTGCTCCGAAAGTCCGTCAATACGGGCCGACAAAAGCGCGACTTGCACTTCAGCGGAACCGGTATCGGCCTGGCCACGGCCGAAATCTGTGATCATTTTTTGCTTCGTGGCGGTATCAATTGCCATCTATAACTCCTAGTCCAACACCCAAGAAAATTTCTGCGCGTATATTAAACGGACAGACCACAAGGAACAAGTAGCGAGTGGCCGAAACACGGACTTACGTCGTGAATAGACCACTTATATTTACGTCAATCAGTCGAAAATCAGTTCTCTCGTACCAGCCGCCTTGGCGCAACACGCCCGTCGTCGAGAATTTCGCCTACACCAATAAACTGGCCATGATGATACAAACGCACCAATCCCGCCGTGGGCGACTTTGGAACTAGCACGGGTTGACCCTGTTTAAGATAAAAGGCGACATCTTCCGACAAATTCATCTGCGGCCAACTATTTAGCGCGTAGTCGGCTGGCAGCAGCATAGTATCGGCTACTTGCGGTCCTTGCTGATCAACCAAATCTCGCAATTCATCCAGCCCGACTGCATCGTCAATGTCAAAGGTGGCCACTTGCAAACGGCGCAGCCCACTCACATGCGCACCACAGCCTAGCTTAGCACCTATGTCTTCGGCCAAGGTTCGAACATAGGTTCCTTTCGAACAATGCACTTCAAACGCTAAACGATCACCGGAAAGCTCGACCAAGTGAATCGAAAAAATCTCCACTCGACGGGCTGCCCGTTCAACCACAATGCCCTGGTGAGCGAGTTTGTATAAAGGCTGGCCATTTTGCTTAATGGCAGAATGCATAGGCGGAATTTGATCAATTTCGCCTACGAAGCTCGCCAACACGGCATTCACCGCTTCTTCCGTAAAAACTGGCACCGGCTGCGTGGCAATCATTTCGCCTTCAGCGTCACCCGTATTTGTAACTTGTCCAAGTTTACACTCAGTCCAATAGTGCTTATCGGCATTAAGCAAATAAGCCGACATTTTCGTCGCCTCACCTAAGCAAATTGGCAAAAGGCCACTCGCCAATGGGTCCAAACTGCCAGTATGACCCGCTTTTTGGGCATCCAATAGGTGTTTGACCACCTGTAATGCGCCGTTCGAACTGATTCCAATAGGCTTATCTAACAACAGGATGCCATTGACATCCCGCCCTCGAAGCCGTTGTCGACGTGACACCTAAGACTACCCCTCAACCTCATTGTCGCCGTCAGCCGACTTCGCGCCACGATTTGGACCCAGCGCGACTGCATCGTCGATCAATTTCGACAAGCGCGTACCGCGTTCGACCGATTCGTCGTAAACGAAATGCAATTGCGGAATCACCCGCATTCGCATGCGCCGTCCAAGTTCGTGCCGCAAGAAACCCGCCGCATGTTCAAGTGCTGCCAGTGCGGGCGCTAAACGCTCGCTCTCATTAAGCACCGTCACATAGACCTTGGCATGCGCGAAATCTCGCGCAACCTTAACTGCCGAAACGGTCACCCACTGCACGCGCGGGTCATTAAGTTCCCGCTGAATCAAACCCGCCAGCTCTCGTTGGAGCTGCTCACCAACTCGGCGAGCGCGACCACCCGCTTCTGTCATTGAATCTGCCGCTTAACCTGTTGCCGCTCGTACACTTCAATTTGGTCGCCGACTTGAACATCATTGTAGTTCTTCACGGCGATACCGCATTCCACGCCATTCTTAACTTCGGAAACGTCGTCTTTGAAGCGACGCAAGGATTCGAGTTCGCCCACATAAATCACAACGTTATCGCGCAGAACGCGAATTGAGTTATTACGTTTGACCGTACCTTCGATGACCATACAACCCGCCACAGCACCAAATTTCGGCGAACGGAACACGTCGCGCACTTGCGCCAATCCGACAATGATTTCTTTGAATTCCGGCTTCAGCATGCCCGTCATCGCGGACTTAACCTCATCAATCACATCGTAAATTACGCTGTAATAATGCAGATCAATGCCTTCTTCCTCGATCAATCGACGCGCAGCGGAATCCGCCCGCACGTTAAATCCAATGACGATCGCACTTGACGCAACGGCCAAGTTCGCGTCGGATTCGGTAATACCCCCAACGCCGCCCGCAATAATTTTGACGCGTACTTCAGGTGTCGACAACTTGGTGAGCGAGTCAGACAAGGCTTCCAAAGAACCCTGCACATCGGCTTTGAGCACGATATTGACGGTCGCCACCTTGCCGTCTTCCATTTGCAAGAAGATGTTTTCGAGCTTCGCCGACTGCTGCCGAGCCAACTTGACATCACGGAATTTGCCTTGTCGGAACAATGCAATTTCACGCGCTTTACGTTCATCCGGCACCACAACAGCCTCTTCACCGGCCTTAGGCGCGGCAGACAGACCTAGAATTTCAACTGGCGTAGACGGCCCTGCTTCATTAACAGGCTTTCCTGCCTCATTAAGCATGGCGCGAACGCGACCGAATTCTTGACCCGCCAAAATGATGTCACCACGACGCAAGGTGCCATGCTGAACCAACACGGTAGCGATTGGACCACGCCCTTTATCTAAGCGAGATTCGATAACAACACCACGCGCAGGCGCTTCGCGTACTGCCTTAAGCTCTAACACTTCGGACAGCAACAGAATGGCATCAAGCAAATCGTCTACGCCTTTACCCGTTTTAGCGGATACCGGCACGAACATACAATCGCCGCCCCACTCTTCAGGCACCACGCCGTGCGTCACCAATTCGTTTTTAACACGCTCTGGATCTGCTTCAGGCTTATCAATCTTATTCAAGGCGACAATGATCGGCACATTACCGGCTCGCGCATGAACGATAGCTTCCTTGGTCTGTGGCATGACGCCGTCATCGGCAGCGACCACCAGCACGACCAAGTCGGTCGCCTTGGCTCCACGCGCACGCATCGCTGTAAACGCTTCGTGGCCCGGCGTATCCAAGAATGTAATAGAACCCTTCTCGGTTTCGACGTGATAGGCACCAATATGCTGCGTAATACCACCGGCTTCACCCACCGCCACTTTGGCGCGACGAATGTAGTCAAGCAACGATGTCTTACCGTGGTCGACGTGACCCATGACAGTCACCACAGGCGAGCGAGACATTTTCTCGCCTTCATGTGCACCGGCCTTGGTCAGCTCATCTTCCAACGCATCTTCACGCGTTAGCTTAGGTGTATGACCCATTTCGGCCACAACAATGCTGGCTGTTTCTTGGTCGATCACCTGATTGATGGTCACCAAGGTCCCCATCTTCATCATCGTTTTGATGACCTCAGCCGCCTTCACTGACATACGTGACGCCAATTCAGCGACGGTGATGGTTTCGGGAATGCTGACTTCTTTCACTACCGGCCCCACAGGGCGTGCGAAGCCATGCTGCTTAATTGCTTGTTGTGGTACGCCTCGACTCTTTTTGTGAGGTCGCCGCGACGCGCTGTCTTTAGATATGTGCAATTCAGCTCGACCGTACCGCGCAGCGCGATCACGCTCTGCCTCGGGTTCGTTCGTCGGCGTGCCGCCACGCTCCTTACGTTTCTTGCTCTTCTTGCCCGCTTTCTCATCTCGATTAGCACCGACCACCGCTGGCTCAGGCACGACCGCGACTTCAGGGGCTTTCGATACAACGACACTGGGTGGTCGCCGACGCGTTTCTTCTTCACGTTGCCGCGCTTCGGTTTCCGTCTTCAAGGTTTCCGCGGCTTTACGCGCTTCTTCCTCGCGTTTACGGGCTTCTTCCTCCGCCAGTCGCAGCGCTTCCACTTCAGCTTGACGACGCAACTCTTCGGCGATACGTTCCGCTTCCACTTGCGAGCGATCCACTTCCGCTTCAGGCGCGCCCACGTTCGGCTCTTCTCGCTTTACGTAAGTACGGCTTTTACGCACTTCCACGCTCACCGTTCGCACCGGAGCCTTCAATTGCCCTGGCCGCGTTTGCACCGGCGGAAGTTTAATTTCGCTAACGGACTTTCGCGTGAGCGTAATCCGGCGCGGCTCTGACGAAGGCGCATCGGCTTCACCGCGACGACCTCGCAGATATCCTAGCAATTGCATTTTCTCGTCGTCCGATATCGTCTCGTCCGCTTTCTTAACGGCCAGCCCCGCTTCGCCGAGCTGCGCCAACAGACGGTCGACAGGAATACCTACGACTTCTGCAAATTGTTTTACTGTCACCTCAGACATAACGCCCTCGCCTGATTGCCCTTATTGCCCTGCGCTTTCGAACCACGGCTTTCGGGCCGTCATGATCAAGGTAGCTGCAAGTTTTTCGTCAATGGAAAGTTGCTCGACCAGTTCGTCGACCGACTGTTCCGCCAGCTCTTCCATCGTCGTGACACCGTGTTCGGCCATTTGCTTAGCCAATTCGGGTGTCATTCCTTCCATATGGATTAAATCGTCTCCTGCTGGAGTCGAATCGTGCTCTTCATGCGCGATAGCCTTGGTAAGCAGAAAATCGCGCGCACGCCTTCTTAGCTCCTCGACAATGCCCTCGTCAAAGGATTCGATTTCCAACATTTCTTGAACCGGCACATAGGCCACTTCCTCAATGCTTGAGAAACCTTCTTCAACCAGAATGCCTGCCACATCTTCGTCCACATCCAAATCTTGCATAAACATATGCTTGATTGAGTTGGACTCAACTTGACTCTTCGCCGCTGCTTGCTGCTCAGACATTACATTCAATTCCCAACCCGTCAGTTCGGAAGCGAGACGAACGTTCTGACCACCACGCCCAATTGCTTGGGATAGTTGGTCTTCCGCTACCGCCACTTCCATACTCTTGGTGTCTTCATTGACCACAATCGAGAGCACAACGGCTGGCTGCATTGCGTTAATAACAAATTGTGCAGGGTTTTCATCCCACGGCACAATATCTACACGCTCGCCGCCCAATTCATTTGATACCGCTTGAACCCGCGAACCGCGCATCCCAACACAGGCGCCGATAGGATCAATACGCGCATCCATCGCTCGCACCGCGATTTTCGCCCGCAAGCCAGGATCACGCGCCGCACCGTAAATCTGAATTAAGCCTTCACCGACTTCCGGTACTTCTAAACGGAATAACTCAATGAGCAATTCCGGCGCTACACGGCTTATAAACAACTGGGGTCCACGCGGTTCACTGCGCACTTCGCTCAGATATCCGCGCACACGGTCGCCCGGTCGCATGGATTCGCGCGGAATTAGATCTTCGCGCATGATCACCGCTTCAGCATTTCCGCCTAAGTCGATGAAAATATTACCTTTCTCAACACGCTTGACGACGCCGGTCACTAACTGACCTTGCTTATTCTTAAATGCATCGACAATTTGCGCGCGTTCCGCCTCGCGCACTTTCTGCACGATAACTTGTTTGGCGGTTTGCGCAGCAATACGGCCAAAGTCGGCGGACTCAATTGATTCCTCAATAAACTCGCCCGGCTTAATTTCCGGTTTCAACGACTGCGCACGCATCAACAACATTTGGCGATCAGATGACTCAAAGGTTGGGTCTTCGTCGTCCACTACCAGCCAGCGGCGAAAGCTTTCGTAGTTGCCACTTGCGCGGTCAATTGCTACACGCACATCAATATCGCCACCATGCTTCTTGCGGGTGGCGGTTGCCAAAGCGATTTCCAACGCTTCAAATATAACGTCTTTGGCAACACCCTTTTCGTTAGAAACGGCATCGACAACTAGCAGAACTTCCTTACTCATTCCCACTGCCTCCGACGGGCTAAAATTGAATATCCGGAACCAAGTTCGCTTTTTCAATCAAATCCCAAGACAAAACCAATACCTCGCCACTCACCTCCAGCAAAATATTTCCATTTTCTACGCCGCGCAACGTACCTGTGAAATTGCGCCGACCGTTGATGGGTGATTGCATACGCAAAGCGATGTCGCGCCCCACAAACCGCTCAAAATGAGCCAGGGAAAACAAGGGTCGATCCAACCCTGGCGACGAAATCTCAAGGGAATACCGACCCTGGACTGTGTCTTCTACGTCCAGAATCGCACTAACTTGGCGACTAACGGCTTCACAATCGTCTACGCCGACACCGTCGGGGTGATCAATGTAAATCCGCAATAGCGAAGAAAACTTACCGCGGGATAGGAATTCGATGCCCACCAACTCATAGCCCAGCCCCACCACTGCTGGTTCAAGCAAAGTACGCAACGTGTCCTGTTTACTCATTCACTCCAAATCCGTAAAAACAAAAATGGGCCATGGGCCCACTTTTTTCATTCTTTATTTTGCACATTCCCGATAGGTCTGCGGCTACACAGTCCAGAGCAGGGGCGCTCCAAACGTCATGCGGACTTCATGTAAAAACCCTATCCACCGCTAACATGCATAGACCCTCGGGACAGCCAACACGACCTTCACTCTCAGATGAAAGCGGCGTAATCATATATAATCGTCACCTGTTATTCAAGATTTTTCGGCCAACGCCGTATAAAACAAATAGGAGCGTCTGCACTCTAACTCGGAGAGTAGCAGCCAAAATGCCCTATTAACCAAAATCAGCCATACACCCTTTTTTATAATATGTTTTTACATCATGTGGTCAGTGTAGCGCTGCGGAGTCTATATTAATGTGGATGTCGGTCTAATGTGGATTAAAGCATTTGTGCGATTCTTGGCGCTCGCTGGGGCCGTATTCACTACTACGATATTACTCGGCGGGTGTTCAGGTCAGCCCGGGGGTGGCGGCACCACCACCGTCAAATTGCCTAAATTTGTTGAGGCCCTCTACGAGGCGGCGGATCCCGTCTTAGGCGGGAACATTTACGACAAATGGTGGGCCAAAGGAGCCGCGCCACCCGGTTTCAGCAATCCCATGATTAAGGCGTCCGGGAGCACCAATGTGAGGAACGGTGACGACTGGCGATGTTCCTCCTGCCACGGCTGGAATTATGCGGACAGCGAAATAGCTCCCATTAGAACGGGCTCCATGGCTAGCATGTTGGCGGATAAAACACCTAAACAAGTCTTTGAATTTATCTTGAACGGTACTGCAGTCATTGATGGCCAAAATAAGCAGCATCAGTTTTACAAGTTGTTAGAGGTCCAACAGGTCTACGAATTAACCGCGTTCCTAACCAAAGAAGAGCTTAGAGTTGACAATCTTGGCAATGGTGACAAGGAGCTTGGCAGAATAAAATACACGACATTCAATTATGTAGCAGACGGGCATAAGGGTTGTGAGGCTTCTGCCTGTCATAGAATTGTAGCTAACCGTAATGCGCTACTCCTAGTCGCAGCCGAGCAGCCAGCCAAATTTATACATAAAGTCCGTTTCGGCAACGCACACACTAGCATGCCAGGTGGCCCGACGCTCATTGACGCGAAAAACATTCTTGCCTACGCCAAGACACTTAAGGCGGGAACGGTTACCGATCCTGGGATAACAACAGGCACATTTAGCGAGGCGCTTTACAATGACGCGACCAAAATCGTAGGCGATCTCGTTCGTGGTGGCCTTCTTTATGACAAATGGTGGGAAGCTACGTCACCACCGAAAGCGGCACCGGCGTCAAGGCACCCGCTGTGGCCCGTTAACGCGAATAGCGAAGTGACACTCCCCTCAACCTGGCGATGCAGCAAGTGTCATGGCTGGGACTATCGGGGCGCCGATGGTGTGTTCAAAGACGGCAGCAATTTCTCCGGTATCCGCGGGATTATTCCGACCAACTCGACGGCCGTTAAATTCACCACGGCGGCGGATGTTTTCAACTACATAAAAACAGGGTCTAACCACGCATTCGGCAAGCTCCTTAGCGACATCGATATTTACGGTCTCACCCGCTTTGTTATGTCGCAGCGCGATCTGCATAGAGCCGATAAGGCGCCCTTCCACTTCATCGACGACATAAGCGGCACAACGATTGGTACTTCGATAACGAATGGTAGCACTCTGTTTGGCCCGACATGCGGGACGGGGTCTGGCTGCCACAATCTGGACGGAAAAGGAATTGATTTTGCGGATGGCGCCAAGGGAACAGGCGAAGACGAGTTCGTTGATACCGTCGCAAATGTCAATCCCTGGGAATTTATGCACAAAGTGTTGTATGGTCAACCGGGCAGTAGTCCATCCATGCCAACCCTTATCACTAGTGTTGCAGATCTAGGTACAACGGTGGCCAAAGCTGCCGATATCTTAGCGCATGCGCAAGTAGGGCTAGTGCCTAACATTAAGCGTGGCGGGCGCCTTTATGACAAGTGGTGGAAAGAGGCTAACGCGCCACCCCCTACTACAGATCAAGTACGCTGGGCGACACGCTCTAAGACAGGCACCGTGTTTGACAACGCGCGAAGTGGTGCAGACAGTTGGCGCTGTAAGGAATGCCATGGCTGGGACTACAAGGGTAAAGATGGCGCCTATGGATTGGGCGACCATAAGACAGGCTTTCCCGGCATATTGACTCGAACACGCACCACTAAAATCTTGGTCGAGGACTTTATTCGATCCGGCACCAACCACGCATTCGCAGGTACCAACCTACTCACAGAACGCGATGTCAAAGACCTCGCCGCCTTCGTAGTGGATAACGTCGACGGCGTAATTGATGTTACGAATGGCCTTGCCGCCACTAACACAACCGCAGGCCAAACTCTTTACACAGAATTAACACCTGGAAACTGCAAAGAATGCCACGGCGCCAACGGCAAGCAAAACGCCGCCAATATCGCATTGCTCGCAACAGTTAATCCGCCCGAGTTTATCCACAAAGCGCGTTTCGGTGACCCCGGGTCGACAATGATTCCAGCGGCAGGTAAATTCGCCGGACTTTCGCTGCTTGAAGCAGGCAATACCCGCGCGTATGCCGCGACTTTGCCAGCCTTGACGACATCGGTCAGTCTGACCCGAGGTGGCCGCCTTTTTGATAATTGGTGGGAACAAGCGGGTAAAGATGACCCGGCCGTCAAAGAGCCTACTGCGGCCAATCCAATGTGGGCGACGCGGGACACGAGCGTGCCCAACGTCCCGGCGGGCAGTCCGATTTCAACGACTTGGCGCTGCGTGACTTGCCATGATTGGAATTATCGGGGTGTCGGCTTTCTTCGCGCCGCCGGGAGCGTAATTTCTAAAGATAACTTAGTAAGTTTACGCGCTCGCTACCTAGACACGGGTTTTTTCGCCAATGACGACGAGCTAGCGGTATATCTCTTTACGTGGATTAAATTGGGACGCGGAGGTCAACATAGTTTTGGCGTGGCGCAAGCTGGCATAGTCAAACCCTTAGTCGACGCTGACGTTTGGGACTTAGCCTATTTCTTAACCTACGGCATCATCGACACCACCACTTACATTTCCAATCTTGGCGGCATCGTCACGGCTGACATGCCCGCGTCTATCCTAAACGGTGGAGCCATATACAGTGGCGCCAAACACACCTCCGTCAATTGCGCATCCTGTCACGGTGCCGACGGCGTAACGAGTCCACCTGGCACTACAGCGAAACTAGATATTCTCGACGTAGCTAAAAACGAGGCCACGGAGTTTTTCCATAAGGCGCGATTTGGTCAACCCGGTACAAATATGCCGCCGATGCTTGACGTGCAAGGCATTCCTGACTTTGTGACTGCCAATAAAGAGGCGCGCGATGTCCTCGCCTATACGCAAGATCTTTTCTGCCAGCGCGTCCCCAAACCGGCGGGTTGTTAGGAGTCGCCCACAACGTACGTTGATCTGCTATCCTGTCGGCCTTAACGCCGAATTGAATTCAGCCTAGGCAATCTCCGCACTCGGGAGATTGCCTAGGCTGTAAGCCTAACATTGGATAGCAAATGACATCACCGCTGCAGCGCAGCATTTTAATTACAGGCTGCTCGTCGGGCATCGGGTTCACCTGCGCACAAGGTCTTCATCAACGAGGCTATCGTGTTTTCGCGAGCGCGCGTAAAGCGGCGGATGTGGAACGTTTACGCGCACTCGGGTTAGAAGCGCTTCTGCTCGACCTCGACGACACCGCATCTATCGCAGCCGCCGTCGACCATGTTCTAGACAAAACGGGTGGGACGCTTTACGGGCTGTTCAATAACGGGGCTTTTGCCCAACCGGGCGCGGTGGAAGATGTGCCGACCGAGGCATTACGGGCCAACTTCCAAACCAATGTATTCGGACCGCATGAATTAACGCGTCGAATTATTCCGATCATGCGTAAACAAGGGTATGGCCGCATCGTTCAAAACAGTTCGGTGTTAGGCCTAGTTGCGATGCCCTATCGTGGCGCTTACAACGCCACCAAGTTTGCTATTGAAGGACTCAGCGATACGCTGAGATTGGAACTTAAAGGGACGGGAATCCACGTCAGCTTAATTGAACCGGGGCCTATTCGTAGTCAATTCCGCGCCAATGCTTTTCTAAAATATCGCGAGCACATTAACAAGGAAAAAAGTGCCTTTCTCACCATTTATGAAGGCATGGAGCGACGGCTGACTAAGCCAGGACCTGCACAACCTTTTACGCTCGGCCCGGAGGCTGTTTTAGATAAGCTTATTCATGCGCTGGAAAGTTCTCGCCCGCGACAACGGTATCCTGTTACGGTGCCCACTAAACTATTGTGGACACTAAAACGCATTGTCAGCGGCAACGTAATGGATAGGGTACTTTTGTATTTCTCCCGTCGCGAAAATAAGTAAGAAAACGTCAATCTTCTAAATCAACGCCCACTGAATTGGCGCAATCCTCACAAAATCGGCTATTATCCTGCTCCGTCGTACCCGCTCGTCGGGAACAGATTATTTTGATCTTTAGTCACGCCTTACAAACCACACGTATTGATGGAGAGCAAAGATGAAAAAAGTCGCAGCCGTTATCGCTGTCGCCGCCGCCCTAGTCACCGGCCAAGCGTTCGCTGAGCCTACCCGTGGCTTCACGTTAGAAAGCGCGAAAACGGCGCAGGACAAGAGTTTTAGCATCGATCTCGTGAATACGATGAATGGCATTAACCAAATTCGCGTTGGCGCGTTTGCCGGCGAAGTCATTGTCAACCCAACTGGTGTCGGCGCGGGCTTTTTGTTCGGCGGCACGAATGCCGGCAGGAACCCGTCGTTTGGCTACAAGCGCACCATCAACGATATGTTCGCTGCATTTGGAATGTTAGGCCTCAACACCCAGGACGGCGCCAAGAACGAATTTCTCATTGGCGGCGCGTTTAGCGGCAAAGCCGACCAATTGTTGATCAACGCGAATGCCTCACTGGGCGCGGAAAATGATGACACCGTATTTGCCGTGGGCGCGGGCGTATACATCCCCCTCGAAGTCACGGGCAGCTTGAGCCATTTCCAACTTGGCGGTGAATTGTATGTGGGCAATCGTAAGAACAGCAACGTAGGATTCGCCTTTGGTGGCCGTTGGGCACCGCGCGATACCGTAACGGTGGACGTTTTGTTGCTGCAAGATCCAGAAACGAAAGCCGTTGACGCATTTTTAGCCACACCGGCTAGCGTGCGCGTCAACTTCGCCTTTTAAATCGCCCTAAAACGCGAGCGGGGGCATTTGCTTCCGCTCGGTTTAAATCAGAATGGGTGAGTTACTAATAGTTGCAAAAGTTCTCGCAGTTTGAGGATGACAACCGTCGGTGGCCAGGAATGGCCGCCGTCGAGCGCACAAGGACGTATTCATAGCGAGTTGTCATCCTCGAACTGCGAGAGCTTTCGGGAAAACTGATACTATCCGCCGTGTTTAACTAACACTGCCTTTAAACCCGTTTCCTTTTCCAGGCGCTTCTTTAAGGCCTGCGCCGTCGCCTGCGACAATTCGGGACCCACTTTCACTCGCCAGCTCTCCGGGCCTGCGCCTGCATCCACCCGTTCAACATAGGTCGGATGATGTTTCGCGCGCAATTTTTCCCGTAACGCCGTCGCGGCTGCCTCATTGGAATAACTTCCCAGTTGCACCATCCACGCATCACCAAGCGATGAGCCACTGCTGCCAACGGGTGTGGTTGTGGTTGTGGTTGTGGTTGTCGCCATTGTATTCGCGTTCTGCGATGGCGCAATCGACGCCGGGCCAGTCGACTGAAAAACGCCTTGCTCATCGCGTTTAAACACTAAGGTCGACACATTTTCCGGCACTGGAGGAATAGACGAGCCTGCTGACGCCAATTTGTCATCGACTGGCCTCAGCAGCATGGGCAAAAAAATCACCGCAAGGGAGACTAACACAACAGCGCCCACCACTCTTTGCATTAAGGCGGAACGATCCATCGCCATCACGTGCCTCCTTGAATTCGCGTTAGGGCCTGTGCCACTGTGTAAAACGAGCCAAAAACAACGATCACACCCTCGTGCAAAAATTCACATGCCTTTTGATACGCCTCATCAATCGTCTCACTCATGTCAATCCGGTCGGCGCTGACATTGGCCGCGATTAATACTGCGTGCAGGGTCGCCGCCGATGCCCCACGTTCTGCCGAAATCCCGCCCACGAACCAGCGGTCAAAGCTACCCTTCAAAGGCGTTATAACACCTAACATGTCTTTATCCTTAAGCATTCCAAGCACTGCAATCTTCGTCATCATAGGCTCGAAGCGTTCTAGATTGCCTGCCAAACTCTGCGCTGACTCTGGATTGTGAGCCACGTCCAGCACGCGAATAGGCTTGCCGGGTATGACTTGAAAACGCCCTGTCACACTCGCGTCCAGTAAACCTCGGCGTAAATCGTTTTGAGACACGGGTAATTGTTGGGCGAGTTGGCTGAGCGCCTCGATGGCACACGCGGCATTGGCCAACTGAAAAATTCCGCGCAAACTCGGATACGGCAAGGCATGTCGAGTCGACTGTTCGTTTGCCCACACCCAACTATCGCCATCACGTTTATAACTGAAATCTCGACCAATACGACGCAAGTGAGCGCCATGACGCGCTGCCACGGCGTCGACATTGGCCGGAGGCTGCGCATCACCTAACACGAGGGGCCGCCCCGCGCGACCGATAGCCAACTTTTCAGTCGCAATCGCATCGCGCGTCGAGCCTAACCAATCCGTGTGGTCTAGCGCAATTGTCGTCACCACCGCCACGTCTGAGTCAATTATATTGACGGCATCGAGGCGCCCGCCGAGACCTACCTCAAGAATGGCCACGTCGAGAGGGGATTGCTGAAAAATTTCGAACGCGGCAAGCGTTCCGAATTCAAAATAGGTGAGTGATGTTTCACCACGGGCAGTATCAATACGCTCAAAGGCCGCGCAAATCTGAGCATCGGTGACGGGCGCACCTTGAACTCGAATGCGTTCGTTGTAATGAAGTAAGTGCGGAGAGGTGAATGCGCCTACGCGGTAACCGGCAGCCAGTAGAATCGCTTCCAGCATCGCGACGGTCGACCCTTTACCATTGGTACCCGCTACGGTGATCACAATAGGCGCCAAGCGTGGTGCGGCCAGCGCATTCCAAACCTGGTGCACCCGCTCAAGACCTAGATCAATGGCGCGACTATGAAACGTCGTCTGCCATTCTAACCATTGCGCCAGTGTTTCGAAACGCACGCGGCTATGCCGCCGGCCTATCCGTTAGCATGGCCAGCAATGTTGCGATGCGTTCGGGCAATTCACGCCGATCAACAATCATGTCGATTGCGCCATGATCGAGTAAAAACTCGCTTCGCTGGAAACCTTCTGGCAGCGTTTCCCGAACCGTTTGCTGAATAACACGCGGACCGGCGAAACCAATCAGCGCCTTGGGTTCGCCAATATTGATATCGCCTAACATGGCAAAACTCGCCGACACGCCGCCCATCGTCGGATCGGTCAACACCGAGATGTACGGGACACCTTCACGACTCAATTTGGCTAAGGCCGCGCTGGTTTTTGACATTTGCATGAGTGAAAACAAGGCCTCTTGCATACGTGCGCCACCGCTGGCGGAAAAACACACAAACGGACGACGCTCGGCAATGGCCGCGTCCACGCACCGGACGAAACGCTCGCCGACCACAGAGCCCATCGAGCCACCCATGAATTCGAACTCAAACGCAGCAGCCACTACCGGCACAGCGCGAACGGTGCCTTTGAAAGCGATCAACGCATCTTTCTCACCAGTGCTTTTTTGCGCCAGCACTAAGCGATCCTGGTATTTTTTGCTGTCCTTAAACTTGAGCACGTCGACCGGCGATAATTTCGCGCCGATTTCTTCGCGACCTTCTTCATCTAAAAAGTGGCCTAGCCGTTCGCGTCCACCGATACGCATATGGTGAGAACATTTTGGACAGACTAATTGATTGCGCTCCAGCTCAGCGCGAAACAACACCGCGCTACAACCGTCGCACTTGGTCCACAATCCTTCGGGAACGGTGCGTTTGCTGGCGCTGTCAGTTCGAATGCGTTTAGGTACTAATTTTTGAAACCAACTCATAATATGTGTCCGTATGATTTTGGCCGATGTTAGGCCTGGTCAATGGCTTTTCGTAATTCCGCAACAAATGCGGATACGTTTTCGATGACTTTCGCGGGCGATTCCTGAGAGTCCTCGACCAAACGCACGATCGCGCTACCCACCACCACCGCATCAGCAATTTTTGCCACCGCGGCGGCGGACGCGCCATCTCGGATGCCAAAGCCCACTCCGACCGGTAAATCTGTCAAACGCCGAACCTGTGCCAGCTTAGTCGAAACGGCGTCCACATCAATGGCTGCAACACCCGTAACACCCTTGAGTGACACGTAGTAGACAAAGCCTCTGCTGGCCTTGGCAATGAGCGCGATGCGCTGCTCGGAGCTGGTTGGCGCCAATAAATAAATAGGATCAATGCCAGCGTCCGCCAACAACTGTGTGAGTTCACCGGCTTCCTCGGGCGGTAGATCTACCGTCAACAGACCATCAACGCCCGCAGCTTTTGCCTTTTCGGCGAATACCGAATAGCCCATCACTTCGATAGGGTTTAGATATCCCATGAGCACGATGGGTGTGGATTGATCACTTTCGCGGAATTCCGCCACCATCGAAAAAATGCTAGTCAATGAGACATTGTGGAGCAGTGCACGTTCGCATGCGCGTTGAATGACTGGGCCTTCCGCCATTGGGTCAGAAAACGGAACACCAATTTCGAGAATATCGGCACCCGCTTTCACCATCGCATGTAACAAAGGCACTGTCACCGACGGAACAGGGTCGCCCGCCGTCACAAACGGAATGAGCGCTTTACGGCCAGATTGCTTTAACTGTGCAAATCGAGTCTGAATTCGACTCATAACTTGATGCCCTCACGCTCCGCGACAGTGTGAATATCCTTGTCGCCTCGCCCCGATAGATTGACCAAAATATTCTTGCCCTTGCCCAGTTCACGCGCCAGTTTCTCCGCGTAAGCCACGGCATGACTCGATTCCAAGGCGGGGATAATGCCTTCAATACGCGTTAGCGAATGAAAAGCCGCCAAGGCTTCGTCATCGTTAATCGCCACGTAGTTAACCCGCCCGACGTCTTTAAGCCACGCGTGCTCAGGACCGACACCCGGATAATCCAGGCCGGCCGATACCGAATGGGTTTCAATAATTTGGCCGTTGGCGTCTTCCATCAAATAGGTGCGATTGCCGTGCAATACACCTGGGCGTCCGGCTGATAACGGCGCCGCATGACGGCCTGAATCCAGACCATCACCACCGGCTTCCACGCCAACCATAGCAACACTTTCATCGGCCAAGAATGGATAGAACAAACCAATTGCGTTCGAGCCACCCCCCACGCAGGCCACTAACGCGTCAGGCAAGCGCCCTGTCATGTCCGCCATTTGTTGCCGCGCCTCACGCCCGATTACAGCCTGGAAATCACGAACCATCGCTGGATACGGATGCGGACCGGCCACCGTGCCGATAATGTAGAAGGTATTATCAACGTTAGTGACCCAATCGCGCATCGCTTCATTGAGCGCGTCCTTGAGCGTTTTGGAACCTGACGTTACCGGCACAACCGTCGCACCGAGTAAGCGCATTCGGTATACATTGAGCGCTTGGCGCTTGATGTCTTCCGAGCCCATGTAAACCACGCATTCCATGCCCAGGCGTGCAGCGACCGTTGCAGACGCAACACCATGCTGGCCCGCGCCCGTTTCCGCGATGATGCGCGTTTTACCCATACGTTTGGCCAATAAAGCTTGACCCACCGTATTGTTAACTTTATGCGCACCGGTGTGATTCAAGTCTTCGCGCTTTAGGAATATATTCGCCCCGCCGACTTTGGCGGTGAGTCCCGGCGCAAAATACACGGGCGACGGGCGACCGACAAAATGCGCCAGGTCGTAATCTAACTCGCGAATAAATTCAGGATCGTATCGATATTGTTCATAGGCCAAACGCAATTCTTCCAACGGCCCCATCAACGTTTCAGCCACAAAGCGACCACCGTAAACACCAAAATGTCCGGTCGCATCAGGCATTTCTTGCCAAATATTAGCGTTCACTGTCACCTTCTCGCACACCTTTCACGAACGCAGCCATGAGACTCGCGTCTTTTATACCTTTAGATTCTTCCACACCACTGCTGACGTCTACCGCATAGGGCCTAACACGACGCACCGCATCACACACGTTTCCTGTCGTCAACCCACCCGCCAAAATGAGCGGTTTTGAAAAACCCAGTGGAATCGCGCTCCAATCAAAACACTCGCCGCTTCCGCCGATCTTTCCCAGACCATGGCTATCTAACAGATATCCTTGCGCATTCGGATAACGCCCTGCATACTCCAATGCCTGTTCTGGCGACTGCATTGGCACTGCCTTTATATAAGGCTTATTATGGGCATCACATTCCTCTGGCGATTCGTCGCCATGGAATTGCAATAGTCCTAAAGGCACGCGCTCCAGAATTCGTGCAACGTCCTGCACCGGCATATCCATAAACAAGCCAACGGCGGTCACCAACGGCGGCAGTTGAGCAATGACGGCGCGCGCCTGTTCCACCGCAATAAAACGCGGACTCCGTGCGACGAATACCAGACCAATCGCATCAACGCCCAAGGCGGCGGCTTGAATACCGTCTTCAATGCGCGTTATGCCGCAAATTTTAATTCGAGTTCGTAAAGACATGCGACCCTAATTGTGCACCTTATGCCTCAGCGCAGACCCTGCGCAACGGGCTGCATAGCGGTAGGTTACCAGAGTGGGCGAGAGATTTCATTTGGCCCATGGCGACATAGTGAAGTTCACGGAAATACATCGTTCGCCGGTGGCCGCTCGGGAAACGCAAAAGGCGCGGGATAATAGACTTTCATCAGGTATAGCCCATGCGGCGGCGCCGTAACACCCCCCAGCGTTCGATCCTTCGCCATGAGCACTTCATTGGCCCACTGCGGTGCCTGCTTGACTGCGCCAATGTCCATCAACACACCGGCGATGTTTCGCACCATGTGATGCAAAAACGCATTCGCCTCGGCTTCAAGAACAATGTATTCGCCATATCGCGTCACATTCAGCGAAAAAACTTCTCGTACCGGCGATTTGGCTTGGCACGCGACAGCGCGAAAAGAGGAAAAGTCATGCATCCCAACGAGGAAACGAGCCGCTTCTTGCATGCGCTCGACATCTAGCGCGCGATGTTCCCAGGTAATTCGCGCATCCAGGAACGTGGGGCGAATTGGTCGATTGCCGATGATATAGCGATAGCGCCTACGCACCGCAGAAAAGCGCGCGTGAAACTCAGGGGCCACGTCGACAGCCCATTGCACCGCCACGTGCTTGGAGAGATTAGCGTTCACGCCATGGACCCAGGCACGCGGCGCACGAACGGCTGCCGAATCAAAATGAACAACTTGACCCGTCGCATGCACACCCGCGTCCGTTCGGCCAGCGCAGGTGACCCTGACTGGATGATCCGCGACCTTACTCAGGGCGCCTTCCAATTCCTCCTGCACTGAGTATGCAGAAGACTGTAATTGCCATCCCGAAAACGCCGAGCCGTCGTATTCAATTCCAAGCGCAACTCGCTTCATCGGCCCTGTCATATCCTGCTAATCCAGCCAAAGAGAATAATCACCCCAATCGGAAGCGCCCATTGCCACCAGGGTGTAGGCGCACCCAGCTCAATACGTATTGGGGACAAATGATCGGGTTTCGTTGTTAGCGCCAGGTTTACCAATTCAGCCGCCCTATTAACACCCTGACTAAGATGAACGCGCGGGGAGTTTACCTGTGCAGGCGGTTTGGATTCAACTACTTGCGTTACCGATGTCGTTGCGTAATGCAAGGTAAGCCAACCGCGCACGGCCACTTTCTCGGGCGAAAACCCGATTGCACCTAGTGGCTTCAGCAAGCGATAGAACGCGGCGAGCACCTGCTCAGGAGGCAAGCCCAACAGGGCAATATCGACGGCGAAAATGAGCGCTACCAACATACCCATGCGCAACAGCGCCTGCTGCGCACCCTCGACGCTCGGCGTTCCCAGCGTGTCGCCAAAGAAAACCGGGGTGCCAGGAACAAACGCAAGATAGACAACGGCCAAGGAAATGAAAAGCCATTTCGCTCGCCGCAGCAGGTGCCAAGCCGCAGAACTTGGCCCCCTTTGGCGAACAACCCACGCGGAAATAATTAGGAAGAGTGCTAGACCTAGGTCGGCGTAACCCGCAAAAACGGTTACGCAAACGCTAAACGCAATTAAGCAGACAATACGAATCAGTGGATCGACACTAGGCACTATGCTGACCAAGGCGGCGGAAGCACAGTGCCTTAAAAGTGCTGTTCGAAAAAAACTAGGCCACGGCGTCCATTAATCGACGCGCTTCGTCCTTCTGACGACTATCGCCCTCAGCGACAACTTCCATCAGCAGTTCGCGACTACCGTCTTTATCGCCCATATCCAAGTAAGCTCGCGCTAAATCAAGCTTAGTATCCACTTGATTTGCCAACAAAAAATAGTCGCCGCGACCACCGCCCGACCCAACCGCCTTCACTGCCCCAACAGGGACTGACACGCTAACTTGTGCAACTTGGTCAATATTGCGTACTTTCTGGCGTTCTTCGACGAAAGAAGCCGCTAGCTCTTCCAACGCTTCTTCTTGCGCACGCTTCAACTCGTTTTCGGTGGTAGCGGCCAATGATTCGGCGTATTTCAACTTAATATCAGAGCGCGCCTCCGAACTTGGAGACGACCACTCTACGGCGGACACGGGCGCCGATATAGGCTTATTGACCCGCTCAGCGGACCAAATGCGCGCATCGTCTACGGCTGGCCGAGTATCTTCATCCATGGGAAACGGAGATTCAGAGTCGATATTCAAACGGGAGGCGTTATCTGGTCGAGACGGTCTACTTGTAGGTTGGCTAAAGAGCGGATTGCCAGGGCAGAGTTCTTGGCCCCAATTCGCGACTTTGCTCCACACCTCATCCACATCGCCCAACGCTGCGTAAACTTCTTCTGCGGAATCAAGAAAGCGCTTTTGGTCACGCCGTTGATACAATATTTCCAACAATTTTAAGCGGAGTTGCGCACTTTCAGGCTCTCTCTTGATCGACGATCGCACCACTTCTTCCGCTTTGTCATGCTTACCATAGGCCAAGTAGACTTCCGCTTCCGATACCGGATCAATTTCACCCGGTTCCATCGCTAGTATATTGTTTGTGCTGGGTTGGCTTAAATTGGTCAAGGGCGCCAAGTCCGGACCACGCGAGCGCGAGCGGAGGGTAAACTTGCTGCCGTTAGGTTCAACAATTTCTACACCGTCTTCAATGCGATCGCCGTATTCATCTTCAAAATTTGGACTGTCAAACGCTTCAGTCACCGCCGCTTTGGACGCCTTGCGGCGCGAACGCATCACAAGGAATATGACCAGGAACACCAGAATTACCGCGCCTATGACGGTCGCGATAGTCAGCCGGTCGCCGAAAAATCCAGGGGCGGGCTTAGCCACGACAGACACTTTTTCGTCAGCCGTCGACGCTGAGGGAACCACCGAAGAAGACGAAATATCCAGTTCCGCACCCGGAATCTGCTCAAGTTTCCCGGCAGCGTCAGAGTCTCCTGGTATACCGCCCTGAACCGACTGCATTTCCTGATCTTTGAGAACCAGCAAGTTTTGCATAGACGACATTTGATCTTCCAGAGATCCAATACGTCCTTTAAGTTCTGTGTTTTCCTTACGTGCCGCTTCGACCGCCTCCGTCGACAGCGCTAGCTCGTCCTTAGCCCGATCCAGTTCACGCTTCGTGTTTCCGGCCACCCCTGCTTTGGGCTTGCTGCTTGCAGAATCCGACGGCGTGAGCAATTCCAAAAGCGCCTTTTCTTTAGCCAACACAGCCTCAGAACTTGAACCCTCCGCATTCTTAGCCGAACGCTTGCTCTTACCTACAAGCGGTTTCAACGAAGCCGCCGCAACGGGGCTGGTTTGCCCTTGGCGTTTACGGACGAAATCGAGCCAACCACTGTGCTGCTTTGCAATTTCTGCGATGGCAGCCGACGTATCAACATCGGTAATACGATCACTGTCTTCAATTCGAAGAACGGCGCCTTCCTTCAGCATGCTGACATTATTGCCAAAAAACGCTTGCGGGTTATCGCGCAAGTAGGCGAGCATCATTTGCTCGACCGTAACGCCGCTAGGCTTGGCTTTGTCGGCCAAATTCCAAAGACGCGCTCCACCCTTTACTGGGCCGATCTGATATTGGCCGGGGGCAGTTGACCCTGAACGCCCGTTCTCACCTGAATCACTTACCACTTCCCGCACTGGCTCAGCGGTTAGTTCCGCTAGCGACTCTTCAGCGGCCAACAGCGGCGTTTCGGCAAGAGGAACGGGCGGTTCAAGTGCGACTTCTGGCTGCGTTTCCGGCAATGGCACTAAGGCGTTTAAATCGGCCGGTGTTTCCAGTTGAGCAACCGATGGGGCACCCTCAGATGGCGCCGCACCCACCGTAAATTCAGGCGGTGGCGCAGTACCTGCCATTTCAACAGGGGCAGATCTTTCGTCAGTTAGACTAGGCGGATCGAGCAACAACGTGAATTCACGCAACACGCGGCCATTGCGCCAATTAACCTCAATCAAGAAACTTAGAAACGGGTCACGAATAGGTTCAGGGGAGTTAACTTGGATAACAAAGTGTGAGCCATTACGTTCAACGACTTGAAACTGAAGCCGCTGAATCAGCGGCGTCAGCTCCATACCCATGCGCTCGTATACACCCTGAGAAGCCGAGGCGACGACCAATCCTTCCAGATCCTCTGGGGCAACGCCGAGCAAATCGATTTCGGCGTCTAACGGCTGGTTGAGTGCCGATTTGACGTTAATCGTACCTATTCCCAGCGCAAACGATACGCCAGGCACCGCGCTACAGAACAGGGCTAAACCCGTTACTGTTGCTGCCAACCATCCTTTGGTCTTCAATTTAGGCACCGACCTCTGCATTGTCACCCTTCGCCGTCAATTGGCCGAATTTCGAAACTACTTCCGTAGACTGCCGCTACAAATACTTATCAATCAATATTTCTGCAATCTGAACACTATTCAGCGCTGCCCCTTTGCGAACGTTATCGGCTACAACCCAAAGATTTAAACCTCTTGGGTGGGAGATGTCCTCGCGGATACGCCCGACAAACACCGGATCTCGGCCGGCCGCTTCCGTAACTGCTGTGGGGTAACCACCCGCTTCATGCGTGTCCATGAGGACAACACCCGGTGCGTTTTCCAATAATTCGCGCGCCATTAAAGTTGTAATCTTGTCTCGGGTCTCAATGTGAACGGCTTCGGAGTGACCAAAGAAAACGGGGACGCGAACAGCGGTGGCGTTCACGGTAATGACGTCATCTTCAAAAATCTTGCGTGTTTCCCACGCCATTTTCATTTCTTCTTTGGTATAGCCGTTATCCATGAAAACGTCGATTTGTGGCAATACGTTAAAGGCGATTTGCTTAGGATAAACCTCGGGCGTTATATCCTTTAAATTCAATAACGCAGCCGCTTGTTTGGCTAATTCTTCGACCGCTTCCTTGCCCGTTCCGGACACCGATTGGTAGGTCGCGACGTTGATACGCGTGATACCCACGGCATCATAAATAGGCTTGAGCGCCACCAACATTTGGATGGTCGAGCAATTCGGGTTAGCGATAATGCCGCGCGTTTTATAGCGCGCAATCGCATGCGGATTCACTTCAGGCACTACGAGCGGGATATCGTCGTCATAACGAAACTCAGACGTGTTGTCGATCACCACGCAGCCTGCGGCGGCCGCTTTCGGCGCATATTCCTTCGAGACAGACGCACCGGCTGAAAAAAGGCCAATTTGCGCTTTCGAGAAATCAAACGTGGCAACATCCAATACCGAGATATATTTGCCACGGAACTTAATTTTGGTGCCCGCCGAGCGACTGCTCGCGAGAGGATACACATTTCCGACAGGGAAATTACGCTCTTCCAATATGGAAAGCATTGTGTCACCGACTACACCGGTAGCACCCAAAACACACACATCAAACAACTTTTCCATTCTTTGCTCTTTCCTAATTCATGCAGTGTTTACCGGCAAATTACGCCGACAAATCTCAATTCAACGCGTGCGATATCGCCAACGCACAAATTTATGATAGCCCGCCCGGCTTAACCCCACGTTTTATGGCCGCCACAATCGCGTCGCCCATTTCCGCTGTGCCAACTTTGCGGGTGCCATCGGTATATATGTCGGCAGTCCGCAAGCCATCCTCAAGAACTTGATTGATGCCGCTTTCAATTCGATCTGCCAACGCGGGTTCGCCCAAGGTGTAACGCAACATCATTGCCACGGACAATACGGTGGCGATGGGGTTGGCGATACTCTTGCCCGCGATATCCGGCGCCGATCCGTGAATCGGTTCGTACATGCCTTTTCGATTGCTATCCAGCGACGCAGACGGCAGCATGCCAATCGAGCCCGTTAAGGCGGCGGCACAATCGGAAAGGATATCGCCAAACATATTCTCAGTGACGATTACGTCAAATTGCTTCGGCCAACGCACCAATTGCATCGCCGCATTATCTACGTACATGTGACTGAGCTGAACGTCAGGATACTCGGCGGATACGTCTTGCATGACTTGGCGCCACAGTTCGGTACATTCCAGAACATTGGCTTTATCCACTGAACACAAACGCTTGTTGCGCGCTCGGGCGGTTTCAAAACCGACGCGACCAATTCGACGAATTTCCGACTCGGTGTACACCAAGGTGTTGTAACCCTGTCGTTCGCCGTTTTCTAAGATTCTGATGCCGCGTGGCGTACCGAAATACATTCCACCCGTAAGCTCGCGCACGATCATGATGTCGAGACCGGCTACCACTTCTGGCTTTAAGGCTGACGCATTCACAAGCTGCGGATACATAATCGCTGGCCGCAAATTAGCGAATAAATCTAGATTTGCGCGCAGACCCAGTAAGCCGCGTTCAGGCCGATTGGCTGTCGCGACTTTATCCCATTTTGGACCGCCCACTGCACCTAACAAGATGGCATCCGCTTGCTTTGCCAGTGCCAGTGTGGATTCTGGCAAGGGCACGCCATGGGCGTCTATGGCAGCGCCACCGATGAGCGCTTCCTCGGTTTCGACCTTAAAGTCGAAATCACGGCGCAAACACGCTAAAACTTTTACCGCTTCCGCTACGATCTCCGGCCCGATGCCGTCGCCAGGTAATACTGCGATCTTCCTCGTCATCTACCCCACCTTAAATTTCCGCCGCGCTAATTCACGAACAACCAAGGAGCTTCACTGCGTCGACGTTTCTCGTAGGCCCTAATTTCATCGGTATGCTGGAGCGTTAGTCCGATATCGTCCAGGCCTTTCATTAAACAGTGCTTACGGAAGGAATCGACCTGGAAGCCAAACACCTCGCCACCCGGCGTCGTGACGGATTGCGCGTCCAAATTGACTGCCAGGGAATACCCTACCGTAACCTCTGCTTCGCGAAACAAACGTTCAATGATTGCTCCATCTAAAACGATCGGGAGAATAGCATTTTTGAAACAGTTATTATAGAAAATGTCGGCAAAACTAGGCGCAATAATTGCGCGAAAACCAAAATCCGCCAACGCCCACGGCGCATGTTCGCGGCTAGACCCGCAACCAAAATTGGCGCGCGCTAACAATATGCTTGCACCCCGATAGCGCGTTTGGTTTAAAACGAACTCAGGATTTAGGGGTCGCTGGCTATTGTCGCGCCCAGGTTCACCGCGATCCAAATAGCGCCATTCGTCGAACAGATTCGGGCCAAATCCGCTCCGTTTTATTGACTTCAAAAATTGCTTTGGAATGATCGCGTCTGTATCGACATTAGCGCGATCTAGCGGCGCAACAAGGCCGGTTAACGTGGTGAAAGCATCCATTGTTTCTCTCCTAACTCAGAGTACGTACATCAACAAAATGGCCGAATACGGCCGCTGCGGCTGCCATCGCCGGGCTAACCAAATGGGTGCGCCCACCCGGCCCTTGTCGGCCTTCAAAATTGCGATTTGAGGTGGAGGCGCACCGCTCGCCCGGCTCCAGTCGATCAGCGTTCATCGCCAAGCACATTGAACAACCGGGATCGCGCCATTCGAAACCCGCCTCAAGAAATATCTTGTCCAAGCCTTCCTTTTCCGCCTGCAACTTCACCAAACCCGAACCGGGTACCACCATCGCTAATTTTACGTTGGCCGCTACTTTGCGCCCCTTTGCGACCACCGAGGCCGCACGTAAATCTTCGATGCGCGAATTGGTACAGGAACCGATAAACACTTTGTCTACGGCAATGGACGACATAGGCGTATTGGCCTGTAAACCCATATATTTCAGCGCCGCTTTCATCCCGTCACGCTTGACGGCATCAGCAATGGCATCGGGGTCCGGCACACACTGGTCAACACTGACGACCATTTCAGGTGAGGTACCCCACGTTACCTGCGGCAGAATGTCGGCGGCATTGAGTCGCACGACTTGGTCAAAATTGGCGTCTGCGTCGCTGCGATAAACGCGCCACGCAGTGACCGCTTGTTCCCACAAATCTTGACGTGGCGCGAAAGGTCGACCACGTACATAGGCGATGGTCTTTTCGTCAACGCCGACCAAACCCGCCCGTGCACCGGCTTCAATGGCCATATTGCACACGGTCATTCGACCTTCTATCGACAACGCTTGAATCGCTTCGCCGCCAAATTCGATGGTGTAACCTGTCCCACCGGCGGTACCAATTCGACCGATAATCGCCAAAACAATGTCTTTTGCCGTGATGCCCGCGCCCACTTGGCCATCAACACTCACTAACAAATTCTTGGCTTTTTTCTGAATAAGGCATTGCGTCGCCAGAACGTGCTCCACTTCTGACGTACCAATCCCGAAAGCGAGCGCGCCAAATGCACCGTGTGTCGCTGTGTGCGAATCTCCGCAGACGACCGTCATGCCCGGCAGCGTGGCACCTTGTTCAGGGCCAACCACATGAACAATACCTTGGCGCACATCGTCCATTTTGAATTCAGTGATACCAAAGTCTTTGCAGTTTTGATCCAAGGTCTCCACTTGCAGGCGCGCGATGGGATCGGTCACGCCGCCGCTACGGTCTGTTGTCGGCACGTTATGATCGGGCGTGGCAAGATTGGTGTCGATGCGAAATGCTTTGCGCCCAGCCAAGCGCATCCCTTCGAAAGCCTGTGGCGAAGTCACTTCGTGGACCAAGTGACGGTCGATATAAAGCAATGCCGTGCCGTCGGCTTCGCTGCGCACGACGTGGGCGTTCCAAAGTTTGTCGTAAAGCGTCATTCCAGCCATGATTTATCCCCGAATTAGGTGTTTGGGTAAGACTACGATTTGAGTCTAGCCACTTGACATGCATTACTCAAATTCATATTTTTCATTATCATCATTCCTTTTTGGAATACCTATGGATTTTCCGACACTTGAAGCGTTTGTCTCCGTCGCTCGAAACGGCTCGTTTTCGGACGCCAGCCAACAATTGCATATCACCCAACCGGCGGTCAGCAAACGGGTTGCTCAGCTTGAAACTGAGCTGGGGGAGCGGCTGTTTGATCGCATTGGGAGGCAAGTCATTTTGACGCAGGCAGGGCACACGCTGTTGCCGCGTGCACAACACATCTTGTCGGAAGCCAGTGACGCATTGCGTGCCTTGGACAATCTTCGTGGCGACGTAGGTGGCCGTTTGACCTTGGCGACGAGCCACCATATTGGCCTGCATCGGCTTCCGCCTGTGCTACGGATTTTTACCGCTCGCTATCCGCGCGTGGATTTGGATCTGCGTTTCCTCGATTCCGAGCAGGCGTGCGCGAAAGTAGCGCGCGGTGAATTGGAACTCGCTTTGGTGACACTTCCCAACGACACGTCCGCCGAATTAGTGGCAACGCCGATCTGGCGTGACCGTTTGCGCATTGCTGTGGCGGTGGATTACGCCCTTGGAACATCGACGCTTTCCAATATCGCGGATCTAGCACGCTTCCCGGCGATTTTGCCGCCCGCCGGTAGTTACACGCGTGAATTGATTGATGCCAAATTCCAGGAAATGAAGCTCAGCGTATCGGAAAAAATGTCTACGAATTTTCTCGAAACCATTAAGATGATGGTATCCGTGGGGCTGGGCTGGAGTGTGTTGCCCGAAACCCTGTTAGATACGCAGGTGGTCGCCCTCGATGGCCTTTCGTTTGAATTGGATCGCCGACTCGGCGCCATTCAACATCGCCGCCGAACGCCTTCCAACGCCGCTTTGGCCATGCTGGCATTGCTTGTCGAGCAAGGCAAAATTGTAGGCGCAACGACGCGTAGCTTGCTACCATAAACGGAATGTAGACGGATGACGGTTTTTATCAGGCCATTTTTCGGAATTTAGGGAGGCGTGTAGGTGCGGGAGACGTTCGACGGCGAGCAATTCGTCCATTGGTTTCGACATGCGTCGCCGTATATCAACGCCCACCGGGGACGCACGTTCGTTATTTTGCTCGAAGGCGATACCATCGCCAGCGCGCAATTTCCCGACATCGTGCACGACATCGCGCTTCTGGACAGCCTCGGGGTCAAGCTTTGCCTCGTATTGGGCGCCCGCCCACAAATCGAAGCGCGGATTAACGATGCAGGCATAGCAAGTCGCCTCGTTAACGGCATTCGTATTACCGATGGCGCAACGCTCCCCTTAGTCAAAGAAGCCATCGGCCGCGTTCACATGGAAGTGGAAGCGATGTTGTCGATGGGCTTGGCTAATTCACCCATGGCCGGCGCGCGTTTGCGAGCGGCGAGTGGTAATTTCGTAACGGCCAGGCCGTATGGTGTGCGCAACGGCATTGACTATTGCCACACGGGCGAAGTGCGCCGCGTCGATGCCGAAGCGATTCGCCATCATTTGCATCGCGACGAAATCGTATTGTTATCGTCGATTGGTTATTCGCCGACCGGAGAAATATTTAATCTAACGGCTGAAGATGTGGCCACGGCCATCGCCACGGAACTCAAGGCGGATAAACTGCTATTGCTGACCAATGAACCGGGCGTGACTAAAAATCAAGAATTACTTCCACACCTAACATTAAGTGCAGCGCAACAATTACTCGTGTCTAACGAGCTGGCATCAGACACGCAACGCCATTATTTGCTCAACGCAGCGAAAGCCTGTGCCGGTGGCGTGCGGCGTACGCATATCTTTGATGGCAACCGTGACGGCGCACTTTTGCTTGAACTGTTCACGCGCAATGGCATTGGCACCTTAATTACCGCAGACCGTTATGATGCGCTACGGCGTGCCACCATTGACGATGTCGGGGGGATATTGGAGCTGATCGAGCCTTTAGAACGCGACGGGATCTTGGTGCGGCGCTCGCGCGAACGTCTCGAAATGGAAATCGATCATTTTGCGGTGATGGAACGCGACGGAATGATTATCGCGTGCAGCGCAATTTATCCATTTCCGCAAGATTTTGTCGCAGAATTGGCCTGCCTAGCCGTGCATCCTGACTATCGTCGCGAAGGGCGGGCACAAACTCTACTGAATATGGCTGAGCAATTCGCAGTGAAAAAGGGCGTTCAACGCTTATTCGTTTTAACCGCCAGGACGGCGCATTGGTTTTTGGAACACGGGTTCGAAGAAGCGACGTTGACCGACTTGCCCGTCGAAAGGCAGGCCATGTACAACTATCAACGCCGTTCCAAAGTATTTATAAAAAAACTCACCAGCACGGGGCGCTAATGTTTAATATGTTCAAGCGACGCCAGAGTGCGCCCCGCGTCGTTATGGCGCTCGGGTTTTTTCTGTTTGGAACAGCACCTTGGCCAGCCCAAGCAGCACGCGAGTTTGATTCCGCCGCCAGCTGGCAAACCATTGAAACCCCTCACTTTGAATTTCACTATTCGGTGGGTTTGGAAGCCGTGGCTAACAAACTCGCGCAACAAGCTGAGCCAATCCATGATCGGCTCAGCTTGTATTTCAAATGGGTGCCGCGCGAAAAAACTCAAGTCATCGTCGCCGACCAGTGGGACTATGTAAACGGCTCCGCGTCGTCTTTGCCCTTTAATCAAATTTTGGTTCACGTTGCACCATCGTCCGATGTTGATGGACTCGAAGACAACGACGATTCCTTAGCCCGCGTGTTTCAACACGAATATGTGCATATATTGCATTTAGACAAAGCAGTTGGCCCGCCAGAACGCCTACGGCATTTTGTTGGCAGATTTTTCCCTTTTTTACCCCTTCTTTTTCCCAATCATTTCGAACCGACCTGGATTGTCGAAGGTCTAGCAACCTATATGGAGACCGATCAAGAACGCGGAGTTGGCCGCGGTCAATCCACCTACTTTCGCATGCTAATGCGCAATGAATTGATTAACGGCTTTAAATCACTAGACGCTTTAAATCAGCCATTAGTAACTTGGCCGGGTGGAACAGCACGCTACGTATATGGCGTTTATTTTTTCAACTTCTTGCATGACCGCTATGGCGATGCCTATATCCAAAATTTTGTCGAGAATTACAGTAGTAATCTCATGCCGTTCATGCTGAATTCCACCGCCATGCGCACCTTCGGCCAACGCGACTTTTATACCTTATGGCGCGAATTTGAAACCTATTTGCACCAACAATTTGACGCGGAGATAGAACGTGCGAAGCAGACGACACACGCTACCGGCACAGCACTGACCGACCTTGGCCTCCACACGGGGCGTTCCCGTGTCGCGGCAGACGGCAGTATTTACTATCTTCGTGCTGACGGTGAACAACTCAGTGCGCTGATGCGTTTTGACAGTCAACACAATCGTCACGACGTTGTGAGCAATGTGAGTGCAGCCGGGCAGTTTGACTGGCACCCTAGCGCGGGTCTTTTAGTTGTGCAAGGGGAAGTCAGTTCCAATACCAATTTTTATTTCGACTTGTTTCAGATTGATCCAGCGACTGGCACATCACGCCGCCTAACCACGGCGGGGAGATACAGTTACGCGGCATGGAGTCCAGATGGGAGCCAAATTGCAGCAATTAAATTGAGCGCAGGAAAGCATCAATTAGAGCTATTAGATGCCAATGGACAGATCAAAGAGGTAGTGTGGCAAGATGAAAACGTTTTAATTAGCAGCATTGATTGGGCGCCTGATGGACTAACATTCGTTGCGTCGGTACGTCGCCTTGATCAATGGAATCTCGAACTGTTCGATTTGAAGAAAAAACAATGGCACGCGTTGACTCACGGTTCAAGCATCAAAGCGCAGCCACAGTTTTCGGCCGATGGCACGTCGATTATTTACATCGACGATGAAAATGGCACCTACAATGCCTACCAATTTGACTTGGCCAGCGGGTCCACACAGCAAATTACCCATGAAATAGGCGGCGCGTTCTATCCTAGCCTTTCAGCGGATAAACGTACATTATTCTACTCGAGTCTCAATGCGAAAGGTTTCGATTTATATCGCTTAACGATGCGCGCGCCGGAAAGCGTCGCAGTGAAGCCCGACCTCACAGTTGACGCGGCGCAAGCGTCCTCGGCCATTACCGCGCCCGCCTATCCAACGCGCAATGATGTATCCTCCGCGCGACCTTATAGCGGACTATCGCGATTACGACCCACGTGGTGGCTGCCAGGAATCGGTTTCGGCCCCGATAGCACGACTCTAGCGCTAATAACCTCCGGCCACGACCCGCTCAGCTGGCATACCTATGCCGTTGCGCTCAGCGTCGAGTCCGAGCATGGCAATACAACATGGGACATCAATTACAGTTACGATCGTTGGTTTCCGACACTTTCCCTTTTTCTAAACCGCAGCAACAGTATTGGACTTTTTAAAGATTCGAATATCACTGCAGAAATCGAGACGCACGACAGTTTGACAGCGGTCGTTCAATTGCCTTTCGTGTCGGTTACACAGCAAAAGGAAATTTATTTTGGCGCATCGTATAACTATTATCATCAATCATATCGCGATTCTTTGGGTCCCGCAGCAGCGGACGGTCGCGACGGGCAATGGTTTGTCGGCGCCAAATACAATTCAGCGCGTAAATTACCCAAAGCTGTTTATCGACAAGCCGGATTTCAAGCTCAGGGAAGTTTCGACTCAAACATCGGAGAAAGCGAAAATCCCGGAAATGCGCTCGCCGCAACCATCGGCTATTTCACACCCCTCTTTTGGCGAAGCGTCGTTGAATTACGTGGATTGGGCGCGATAGAAAGCGAAACTGCGAAGCCGTATCGCCTTGGCTTTGATAGCGGGCAAATATTTGACCCGATAGGCAACGGTAGCGCAACCTTGGCGAACAAGCGCAGTTTTGACTTACATGGTTATCCATCGGGACTGGCGGCTTTAAGGGGAAACACACTTCAGTTCGGCAGCGCGGATTGGCATTTCCCGCTGGGGTGGTTTGAAACTGGCACCATGTCGCCACCGCTTGGCGTCACACGTGCTAAGGGCAATGTATTCACGGAAGCCGCGCGCATTTGGTCTTCGCAAAATCCGGGTGGGAAAGATACTTGGTACCGATCCGTCGGTGCCGAAGTAGCGGCAGAATTTACGTTAGGATATCGGTTTCAAATTGAAGCGACCCTTGGCATCGCTAAGGGCTTGGACACGTATGGAGAAACGCAATCGTACGGGCGGCTGACGTTTCAATTATGACGTTGAACGGCAACATCTATTGCACCTTAAATAGGGCGCCAACCCATTAAGGTGTCGGATGCTCATGCGGCTCCGCATGACTATGCGCATCGTTAGAAGCCGGATCAGCAGGCGCAGCGCCCGCGTCACCGCGCGATGGCGGCGCCGCAGGCAAGGTCGGCGCGACCACATTGCTACTATGCTCGTGCGGCGCAGCATCGCCATGATCATGGCCTACCTCTTCCGGTACAGGCAAAGAAATCACGCCCAATCCGTATCGATAAACCAGCTCCGCACCATGCCACGCCGTAATGGTTAGGAGCAAAGCCCCCGCCACAACGGCTAGAACAAAATGGCGCGGCTCCTCTTTGTCATTACGAAACATCCAATAGGCCCATCCGGCCAGGCCCATCACCCAAGGCGCGGTGAACAAAGCCCAATTACGATGTTCATTCATGGCGATATGCGATGGACCGTCGTGATTGACTGTAAAATAAGCGTACAGCCCCGCCAGGACAGCCAGGCCGACAAAACCAGCGCCCACCCAGAGCGACCAACGGGCTAACCATCCGGCGTGGTATTTGATCGAATAGGTTTTTGCGCGCATGCCTACCACGTAGGCCACAGCAGAAACGGTCGGCAGGGCCAGCGCATAGTGGACAAACACCGGATGCCAGTTTGGAATTATCTCAAACATGTGTTTCTTTGCTCCGCAGAATAACCGCTCTCCTTCCCTGCCATTTTACCCAAATAAAAAAGCCGAGCACGAAACTCCTTGTTTCAATACTCGGCAACACGTGGGAAAACAATATCCGTAAAGGTAGAGTTCGACTGAGCCGACTGCTCGGCGACGATTGATTGAACGAACTAATCATTCAGACAAGAAAATGTTGTATACGTGCGAAATAACCCACTCCTATATTGCCCTTACAACCAATAAAAACGTGTGCGTGACGTTAAAACGTGAGGCTATTTCTTACTTATGTCGGCCCAAGAACTATTTTGCCTCGGATCGAGCTTTCCCAAGACCTGCCAAACGCCACCCTTTGAGGAAGGCGCTGATCCATCAGAGCCAAAGGACTTGCCTTTCCACAAGACAAACAGCGCCGGGATAAGCACCATCGACACCAACGGCGCCGTTATCATGCCGCCTAACATCGGTGCAGCAATTCTGCGCATGACTTCCGAGCCGGTACCCTCAATCAGCATGATAGGCAACAAACCGGCTAGCACCACCGCCGCCGTCATCGCTTTGGGGCGCACCCGCATAACGGCGCCATAGATAATCGCACGATGCAATGTCGCCATATCCTTCGGCTGGTATTCATCGACCGCATGCTTTAAGTAAACCAACATGACTACACCAAACTCCGCCGCCACGCCCGCCAAGGCGATCATACCGACGCCGACAGCAACGGAAAGATGATAACCGAGAATATAAATGAACCAAAGTGCACCCACCAACGCCAAGGGTACCGCCCCCATAACAATAAGTGACTCTACAAAGCTTCTAAAATTTAAATATAGCAGCAACAAAATCGCAACCAATGTAATCGGAATGACCAACGATAAGCGATCTTTAGCACGCAACAAGTATTCGAATTGCCCCGACCAGCCGATGGAGTAACCGACCGGCAAATGTACTTTTTCGCCAACTAACCGCTGCGCCTCGGCGACAAAACCACCCAGATCGCGCCCACGAATGTCGACGTACACCCACGCGTTACGGCGCGCGTTTTCACTCCGCACCATGCCAGGGCCGTCCGCTATTTCAACTTCCGCTAACTCGCCCAACGGAACCTGCACGCCCGTCGGCGAAACGATGGGCAGCGCCAAAAGTTTTTCCACGGAATCACGTGAATCCGCCGGGTAACGGATATTGATGGGATAGCGTTCCAACCCTTCCACCGTCTCCGACACATTTTCGCCACCCACGGCTTTTCCGATCACTTCTTGTACATCAACGATGTTTAAGCCGTAGCGCGCCGCTGAGCGACGGTCGATCTTGATATTGATGTAGCGTCCGCCGGCAACGCGCTCTGAAAAAACGGAGGCGGCACCCGGAATTTTCTTAACAATTTGCTCCACGTCTTCGCCAATTTTCTGAATGGTCGCTAAATCTGCACCAGCGATTTTAATTCCTAACGGCGTTTTGATCCCGGTCGAAATCATGTCAATACGGGTTTTAATCGGCATGACCCACGCGTTGGTCACCCCCGGAAATTTGACCAAGTCGTCAAGCTCCTTGCGTAGCGAGTCGATGGTCACCCCTTCACGCCACTCAGACTTTGGCTTTAGTTGAATGGTCGTTTCTATCATGCTCAATGGCGCGGGGTCCGTTGCGCTTTCCGCGCGACCCACCTTGCCGAAAACTGTACGGACTTCAGGAACCGTCTTTATGAGGCGATCCGTAATTTGCAGCAATTCGCTGGCCTTGCCAATTGAAATGCCTTCAAACGTCGTTGGCATATACAACAAATCACCTTCGTCGAGCTCGGGCATAAATTCCGAGCCGAGTTGTGTCAGTGGAAAAGCAATGCTCAGAACACAGAGCAACGACAACACGATCACCATTTTTGGGTATTGCAGCACCCAGCGAATAATAGGCAAATAAATGGCCACCAACACCCGATTAATCGGGTTTTTATGCTCGGCTGGAATTTTTCCTCGAATTAAATAGCCCATTAACACCGGCATGAGCGTTACAGACAGTCCTGCCGCCGCCGCCATCGCGTAGGTTTTGGTGTAGACCAACGGTGCGAACAACTTTCCTTCTTGCGCTTGTAGCGTAAACACAGGTAAGAAACTCAAGGTGATAATCAGCAATGAGAAAAATAGAGCGGGGCCGACCTCTAACGCTGATTTCTGCACCACGGCCCAATAGTCGATGACCTGATCGCCCAATTTTTCCAGATGCTTATGCGTGTTTTCCACCATCACAATCGCGGCATCCACCATCGCACCGATGGCGATGGCAATTCCGCCTAAAGACATGATATTGGCGTTGATACCCTGGTAATACATCACCACATAGGCAACCAAAATTCCTAGCGGCAAAACTACGATGGCGACGAGTGCCGAGCGAAAATGAAACAAAAACAAGCCACACACAATCGCCACTACGATAAATTCTTCCAGCAATTTATCCTTGAGCGTGGCGACTGCGCGCGTAATCAGACCAGAACGATCATAGGTTTCGACAATTTCTACGCCCTCGGGCAAGCTCTTTTTCAATTCCGCTAATTTCTCTTTAACCGACTCAATGGTGCGCAAGGCATTTTCACCAAAACGCATAACAACAATTCCGCCCACCACTTCGCCTTGGCCGTCTAGCTCCGCAACGCCACGCCGCATTTGCGGCCCCAGGCGAATCATGGCGACGTCGCCCAATAACACCGGCGTACCGGCCTTGTTGATGCCGAGTGGGATTTGTTTAATGTCATCAATGCTCTGAATATAACCTTTGGCGCGAACCATGTACTCCGCTTCGGCCATTTCGATTGCTGAGCCACCGACTTCTTGATTGGCGCCTTTTATAGCCCGGCTGACCGCGTCGATGGAAAGGTTATAGGCACGCAACCGGTCTGGGTCCACCACGACTTGGTATTGCTTGACCATGCCGCCGACGGTCGCGACTTCGGAAACGCCATCAAGGGTTTGCAGTTCGAATTTCAAGAACCAATTCTGGATACTGGTCAACTGCGCCAAATCGTGCTGACCGGTGCGATCCACTAAAGCGTACTCATAAATCCAACCCACGCCCGTCGCATCTGGGCCTAACTGCGGACGCGCACCCGCGGGTAGACGGCTGGTGACCTGGTTCAGGTATTCCAACACCCGCGAGCGCGCCCAATAAATATCAACGCCATCCCGAAAAATAACGTAAACATAGGAATCGCCAAAAAACGAGTAACCGCGCACCACGGTGGAACCGGGTACGGAAAGCATGGCGGTGGTGATGGGATAGGTGACTTGATCTTCAACTACTTCAGGCGCTTGGCCCGGATAGCTGGTTTTGATGATGACTTGCACATCGGTGAGATCGGGAATGGCGTCCAAAGGCGTGTTCTTGACGGCGAAAACGCCCCACCCGGCGAAAACCAAGGTCAATAACAATACTAATGGCCTATTATGTAAGGACCAAATGATGACTTTTTGTATCATACCCACTGCTCCAACCCCGACCCCGACGCACTAAATCGGTTCGTTTTTTGTTTTCATTAGGAACCAGGCACCGCTTGCTGGTCCATTTTTGGAGCAAAAAGCTCAAGGCGACGTGCGACCCCGAACCCTTAGACTTGCCGACGCGCTTGCTAACCTCCCGTCATTCGAAATAAGGCGGCCCGCATATTACTCTCAGAATCAATGAGGAACTGACTCGAAATGACCACGTCTTGCCCCTCTTCAAGACCGCCCGTTATTTCAATTCGGTCGCCGGTTTCCGATCCGGTGTGCACCACCACTGGCTTAAAGCGCCCCTCGCCCATCGCCAAGATTACGCGTTCATTGCCGCTCGAACGAATAACGGCCTCGCGCGGCACGCTTAAGGCCGCCTGTTTTGGGCTAGCGAAAATGGTGACGTTGGCGTACATATTCGGCTTGAACACATCGTCTGGGTTATCGAAACGCAAGCGCACTTTTAAACTGCGCGTATTCGGGTCAATCGTGGGATAGACGTATTCCACCAAGCCTTCCCAAACCTTGTTGGGCATAAACGAAAGCCTTGCCTCCGCCGACATCCCTTGCTTGAGCCTACTCGCCTGATTTTCGAACACATCGGCGATTAGCCAAACAGACGAGAGGTCGGCCAGCCCGATCACCGACGTCGAAGGCGGCAAAAAGGCCCCTTCGCGTAGATTAAGCTCCGTCACCACGCCATCTTGTGGTGCGTAAACGTCCACGAGCTGTTCAACCGACTGCGTTTCATGAAGCGTGCCTAATTGCTGTTCCGACATGCCCATAGAAAGCACTCTGTCCCACGCGGCGGCGATGGTATTGCCGTCGCCCTTATCCATTTTCAAGGCATGCACATACTCTTCTTGCGCGTTGACTAGCTGGGGTGAATAAACTTGAAATAACAAATCGCCTTTCTTTACCCGTTCACCTACAGACTTTACGGCTAGCTTTTCGATCCAGCCTTCGCTGCGCAAACCGACGTTACGGATCGATTTTTCATCAATTGAGATATAGCCCACGCTTTCAATGCGACGGAACAAAGTGCGTCGTTTAACTTTCTCGACGCGAACACCCAAGGCGTTGATGACTGTCGGCGCCAGTTGTACAATTTCGGAATCGCCATTGGACTCAATCGGCACCAATTCCATCCCGCAGATCGGGCAAGTGCC
>JANOTC010000276.1:0-4418 GCA_031416175.1 Gammaproteobacteria bacterium | reverse complement strand
CGGATTGGCGCAGGGCTACGGCGTTGACCGTGTTATTGACCAGTTTAAGCGGTTGGGTATCGAGAACGCGATTATCAATTGCAGTGGCGATATTCGCGCAATTGGGCGCAAAGGGGATAAATCGTGGCGGGTGGGTATTCGAGATCCCTTTGGCACGGGTGTGTTGGCATCGTTGGATTTACATGCGGAAGAATCGATTGTGACGGCGGGTGACTACGAACGTTATTACGAATTTCAGGGTGTGCGCTATCACCATATTATGGATCCACGCAGTGGTAGGCCGTCGCGTGGGACGACGTCGGCGACCGCCATCCATCGTCAGGGGGTGGTGGCGGACGCCGTTGCGACGGCCTTGTTGGTGGCCGGAGCCTCTAGCGCCGAGGGGAGAAAAGAGGGATTTGAGATTCTGCGCCGCACCGGGGTAACGGAAGCGATGTGGGTGGCGACGGACGGTACTGTTTATGTCACACCTGCCATGGCCGCACGTCTGCATTGGGAAGGATCGCCATCGCGTGTGGTGACGACGTTGAGTGTATCTCCATGACTAAGGCGGATGGCGTTGTTATTGCCTTAGCATTGGTCGTGCTGGGTTATTTGTACGCGGCGTTTTGGAGCAACGCAAAAGGTGCCGAAGCTGCGATTTTGGTGGACGGGGTCGAAACCCAACGTTGGCCGTTAACACAAGATCGACGTATTGATATTACTGGCCGAATGGGTATCAGTCAGCTCGAAATCAAGGGTGGCAAGGTGCGCTTTGTGGCCTCGCCGTGTTCTGGCAAACAGTGCGTCCACGCGGGGCGGTTGCATCGTAGTGGCGAATTTGCGGCTTGCTTGCCCAACGGGGTCAGTGTTTACGTGGTGGGATCTGCCACTGAATTTGATGCGATTAACTTTTGACGGCCGGTGACGTTAACGTGGATGGGAATCAGTTTGGGTTACTAGTTCGTACGTTGCGTCAAATTAGTTGATGCAAGTCGAATTCACACCGACGGAGGAAGATCACCGCATCGCGAAATTGGCCGCGTTGGCGATTGGCATTCACGTGTTAGAAAGTGCGATTCCTAGTCCGATTCCAGGCATAAAGCCAGGCTTGGCGAACGTGATTACACTGCTGACGTTTGTATTGTACGGTTGGCGTGCGGCGGTGTGGGTTTCGTTGTTGCGTGTTGTGATTGGCAGTGTCATTGTAGGGACGTTTTTTTCTCCCACATTTATGTTGAGTTTAAGTGGCGCTTGCGCGAGTTTGGTGGTCTTAGTGGTTATCGCCGGGTCGGGCGGCTTGGGCTTGAGTCCGATAGGATTATCCATCGTGACGGCGATGGCCCATATGGCAGGACAATTTGGCGTGGCCTACGCGTTATTTGTGCCACACCCGGCGTTGCTGGGCTTGTTACCTGTTTTGATGACGGCGGCGCTACTATTTGGTGCTGTCAGCGGAGTTTTTACATGCAAAGTGTTGGCGAGGTTGCGTAGTCCATGAGCACTCAGGTGATACGTCCGCGCGCGGAGAGTCCCGTTGCCGCGGATCGGTTTGTGTCCGCCTTAGTTTTTGCCATTGTGGCGCATGCCACCGTTATTTTGGGTGTCAGTTTTGGCGTGCGAGAAAAAACAGACGCGTTTCAGCCGCCGCAAACAATCGAAGTGACCTTGGTGAACTCGCGCAGCGACGAAGAGCCTGAAGACGTGGATTATTTAGCGCAAGCCAACCAGGAGGGTGGCGGCAATACAACGGATCAAGTGCGCCCGCAAACCTTGTTACCGAGCACGATGCCGAGCGATAAGGCGCAGATTACCTCACCGGTGCCGCCGGTGGATTCGCCGCCGCCGCAAGAGCGTGCAGAGCGGGCTGAATTGCTGACTACAAAGAATTCTAGTCGCGAAGTGGCCAGCGACGTATTCCCGGCTGAGAAAAAGCGCTCTGAAAAAACGTCGGTTGCGGAGCTAGTGTCGCGCAGCATGGATATTGCCAGTTTAGAAGCGGAAGTGGGCCAGTCGATGCAGGCTTACTCCAAGCTCCCTCGGCAAAAGTTTGTGACGGCGAGTACCAAGGAATATAAGTATGCGGCGTATATGGAAGCGTGGCGGAGCAAGGTTGAACGAATTGGAAATCTAAATTTTCCGGCAGAGGCGAAGCGAAGAAAATTAACGGGCAGCCTAATTTTGGATGTTGCAGTGAATGCGGATGGCACCTTAAATCACGTGGCGGTAAGCAAGTCGTCGGGCAGTAATGTGCTGGATGATGCAGCGATGCGTATCGTGCACTTGTCATCGCCGTTTGCGCCGTTCCCGGATGAAATTCGTAAAGAAGTGGATGTGCTACACATCACGCGGACGTGGAAGTTCGCGGGGGGCGAGGTGGCGACGGGCACCTGAAGTGCCCGCCTGGACGTTTCAATGCTGGCCTAGTCCGTAAACTCAGCGACGGCGGGCGCATGGTCTGAAGGCCGTTCCAGCTTGCGCGGCGCCTTGTCGATGTAGCTTGCCGTGCAGGTAGCCGCCATGGCCGGGCTAACCAAAACATGGTCAATGCGCATACCCATATTGCGCCGGAAAGCCATGGCGCGATAATCCCACCAACTGAAAATTCGCTCCGGCTGTTCGAACAGACGAAAGCTGTCTTTTAGGCCAAGTCCGAGTAGGCCTTGAAACGCGTTTCGCTCGGGTTCGCTGCACAAGACTTGATCTTTCCACGCGACGGGATCGTGTACGTCGCGATCTTCTGGCGCAATGTTGAAATCACCGACGACGACAAGACGCGGATGTTGCGCCGCTTCGTTTTGCAAAAACGTGTGCAGCTTGGCTAGCCAACCCAGTTTATACGGGTATTTTGCGCTTTCTAACGATTCTCCGTTAGGCACATATAAATTTATTAGCCGGGTGTTGCCGTAAGTGGCGGCGAGTACGCGGCGTTGCGGATCATCGAGACCGAGCAGATCTTTAACGACGTCTACGCCCGGAATCTTGCTGAGGATAGCGACACCGTTGTAGGATTTTTGGCCGCTCACCAACATCTGGTAGCCAGCGGCCTGAATGTCCTCGGTTGGAAATTCCGCGTCCACCATCTTTATTTCTTGCAAGGCAAATAAATCGGGTTGGTGGGTCGCTAGCCAATCCAATACTTGCGGCAACCGAACCCGCAAAGAGTTGACATTCCAGCTAACAATTTTCATGTAGATTGTCTCAATGGCATGGCAGGGGTTGAGAGTGTATCTCGGTGCATGCGCATCACGCGACGACTTCTGCAATGATGCCAGTGTGCCGCAGTAACGCGTCAATTTGCGGCTCACGGCCACGAAATTCAATAAATAATTCCATAGGATCACGCGAGCCGCCGTTGGCGAGAATGGTGTTCAAGAATAGCAAGCCGGTGTTGCGGTCGAAAATGCCGTTTTCCTCGAACTTGGAAAATGCATCCGATGACAAGACTTCTGCCCACTTGTAGCTGTAATAGCCTGCCGCGTAGCCGCCTGCAAAGATATGCGAAAAGCTATGCGGGAAGCGGTTAAACGAAGGTGGACGGATAACGGCGACTTGATTGCGCACATCGTTGAGCACTTCGTAAACGCGCGCGCCTTTGGTTGGTTCGTATTCGAGATGCAAACGGAAATCGAATATCGAAAACTCTAACTGCCGCAACATTTGCATGCCGGATTGAAAATTGCGTGCCGCGAGCATTTTATTGAACAAAACATCAGGCAACGGTTCACCGCTTTGATAATGGCCTGAAATAACATCTAATGCCTCTTTCTGCCAGCACCAATTTTCCATGAACTGTGA
Organism: Gammaproteobacteria bacterium; assembly: GCA_031416175.1. GTDB lineage: Bacteria > Pseudomonadota > Gammaproteobacteria > S012-40 > S012-40 > JANOTC01. The sequence continues at coordinate 641 of JANOTC010000276.1, read as the reverse complement.
CGGAAGCTCTACCGCGTCCCAGGCGACGCCGCCGATGCCAGAGATGCTGGGGTAGTCCACTTCCGTTAGCATGTGATGCAGGCCATGGCCGAATTCGTGGAACAGCGTTTCCACTTCTTCGTGGGTAAAAAGCGCGGGTTTGTCGCCAACGGGTGGCGAGAAATTGCAGGTGAGAAAAGCCACGGGGGTTTGCACGTGGTCGCCTTTGCGCATACGCGTACGGCAATCGTCCATCCAGGCGCCGCCGCGTTTATGCGGGCGTGCGTAAAGGTCGAGGTAAAATTCGCCTTTGACGCGGCCATTTTCTTCAACAATTTGAAAGAAACGGACGTCGCTATGCCAGACATCGACGTTTTTAAGCTCGCGAATATCGAGCCCGTAGAGACGTTTCACCACATGGAACATGCCTTGAAGCACGCGCGACTCGGGGAAGTAAGGTTTGATTTCTTCTTGAGTAATCGAGTAGCGATGCTGACGCAGTTTTTCCGAGTAATAGGCGAGGTCCCAGGCTTCGAGTGTGTCGAATCCATGTTGTTCGCGAGCGAAGGCGCGAATTTCGTCGAGTTCCTGCCGTGCCATGGGCAGGGTGCGCGCTGCGAGATCGCTGAGGAAAGACAACACCTGCTCGGTACGATTGGCCA
>JANOTC010000275.1:0-4829 GCA_031416175.1 Gammaproteobacteria bacterium | reverse complement strand
AAGGAACTCAGTCATCGGACCCGTCTCGCCGGTTTTTATGCGCGCGCGGGCAAAGATGCCGAGGGCGAAGTCGTTCTACAAGAAGTAGTCAAATCGTGGCCTGAAAATGCCGATGCAAAAATTGCCTTGGTAAGTTACGTTGGAGCGAAACGTGGCCTCCCAGCGAGCGAGGTTTTGCTGCAAAAATTTATCGAGGAGCAACCTAAAACGAATGCGTTGCGCTTTGCGCTTGCCAATGTATTTGAAGCGAAGAACGAAGTCGAGAAGGCGCAGGGTGTTTACCAGGGTGTAGTCGAATCGGCAGGGCTTGAAGCGGACGGCTTGAAAGCTCGCCTACGCCTGGCCAGTTTGGAATTGGCGCAAAAACACACGGACCGTGCGAAAACACTAGTTGCTGAAGTATTGGTCAAAAATGCACACGACAATGAGGCCTTGCTGATCCGTTCATCCATGGCTCTGGCGGAGGGAAATACCCCGAGCGCTATTGCCGATCTGCGTTTGGTGGTTCGCGACCAGCCTGAATCGGTGCCAGCACTGAAGGCGCTTGGACGGGCTCACATGATGAACAAAGAGCCAGACTTGGCGTTAGAGAAATTTCGCCAAGTGCAAACTTTGGCCCCGCAGGATGCCGAGAATCATCTATTCGCTGCGGATGTTCAGATGCAAAAAGGGCAGTTAGTGCTTGCCAGGACTGCGGCGCGGGCCGCGCTGACATTGGCGCCTTCGAACCGGGCTGCATTGCAGGCCGCTGTCGAGGTCGAGTTACGAGCAAAAGATCCTGCAGCAGCGAAGAAAGTCTTAGCGTCGTTTGGCGCCGCGCACCCGCAAGACCCGATGTTCCACTACGTGAGTGGTATCGTGGCTGCGCAGGAAGGTCGAATGAACATTGCAGAAACATCCTGGAAACAAGCCTTGGCGTTAGCGCCGGGTAGTGTAGAGCCGATGTCCGCATTGGTTCGCTTGTACTTGGAATCTAAGAAGATAGACAAGGCACAATCAACGTTAGAGTCCGCACTGACTAAAGACGGTACGAATGTGGCCGCACTCAATATGCTGGGGGAAATCGCGTTGATGAAGGCGGAGGCGCCGAAGGCGGAGGCGTATTTCAGGCGCGCGTTGTCCACCAATGCCCGCTTTGTACCAGCCTACCGTGGTTTGGTTACCAGCTTGATGGCGCGCAACGGTAAGTCGGAAGCCGTCAAAGCCTACGAAGATGGCATTGCAGCCACCCATGGCGACCCGACATTGGTGTTTGGCTTGGCCGAAGTCTACGAACATATCGGCGAGCAACAGAAGGCAATCGCTACCTACGAAGAGCAGCTCAAGAAGACGCCGGAGGATCAGGCGGTCATAAACAACTTGGCTATGTTGCTTGCCAGCTATCGCACCGACCAACCAAGTCTTGACCGTGCTCAGACCCTTATTCAGCGTATTAAAGACAAAGAAAATCCCGCGCATCTTGATACCATCGGCTGGGTCCACTATGCGCGGCAAGACTACGCGAAAGCAGTCATGGAACTAAGCAAGTCGTCGGATGCAGCACCAAATTCACCATTGCTTCGTTACCATCTCGGCATGGCCCAATATAAAGCGGGACAGACGGCTCAGGCAAAAGTGAATTTGAAGAAAGCGGTTGATGCGGGTAGGTCGTTCGCGGGAATTGATGATGCCAAGCAGGTGTTGCTTACTCTAGCGTCTAATTAACAGAGACTTTCGAACAAGGTATCAATGTCACAGTTGCCCTGTTTGGCGTACGCTCAGTTCACTAGATATTCAAGGATTGGCGAGTCAAGTCAATGTGCACCTCTGGCGCAGTATTAATATTCGGTGGTCGAACCGGGCTGCTTGTGACTACTACCAGTTAGGATAGCAAGCATTTGATAACATACAAGTCGATTCAATGGGTGGCTAAGTGGCTCGTCGCAGGTACAGCGACACTTGGTCTAAACGTGGCGGCGCAGTCTCTGTCCATAGCGCCCTTTGACAAGGCTACGTTCAGCTCCTCCGATGCACAAGCGGCCTGGTTGCCGCAAAATGGTTCAGCTGCCGTATATGCTGCCGACTCCGGTGATTGGGGTATTGCACACGCCCTGATAGTACCTTGCAACATGCCTGGGCAGCGCGATACGCGCTGCCATCACGATCACCGCTTCGCAGCTCCTATGGACTTTTCGGTATTTAAGGCGTTCCGTCTCGAAGTCTACGTCCCCGATCCTAATGCTGTTGCGGAAATCACTGTCTATTTTGAGTCAGAACCTCAATGGAAGGGATACTACTCGACATCACTTCCGACAAAGAAAGGATGGCAGACACTCACGTTTGCCCTGCCAGGTTTGGCCTCTGAGGGGCCGCAAGCTGCAAGTTGGGAACACATACTCAATCTGCGTTTGTCTCCCTGGCGAGGCAGCTCCAACGTTGCGACGAAAATTGCCGTACGGGCGTTCTATGGAGTTCCTCGGAGCGCAATCGCGCTCGTAAAAGATCCTAGGAGTCGTGAGCATTACGAGACCATAAGCGCGTTGCTTTCAGACGCATACGTCCCGCACGACAGTGTTTCGCTCGAGGATGTTGAGAAAGGTTACCTCAAAGCGGCCAAGATGATTATTCTGCCCCATAACGGCAAGCTATCGGATGGGGTGCTGACGCGGCTCGAGAGCTATGTGTCTGCGGGTGGGCGAATTATGGCTAGTCATAATATTGATAGACGCCTGCAGGACCTACTTGGCGTGAAGGTGGGAGCGAACAAAAAGGAAATGGAGGGGCGCTTTGCATCGCTTCAATTCGACGATCCGATGCTTTCCAGCCAGCAGCGTGTGCTGCAATCCTCACTCGGGTCTATGTCCGTGGTTACGGCAAGCCCGATACACAACCCGCGGGTAATTGCTAACTGGACATCCTTCGGCGGGCGGGTCGGGCCACCCGCGTGGATAGCAAGTGACACAGGCCTATATGTATCACATGTACTGTCGGGTGACGATCTGAGCATTAAATCGAAAGTGCTGGCGAGCCTGTTGGCCAAATTCGTCCCAGAGGTCGGGCCTACATCATCGAGGGATGCAATTGCCGATATTGGACGAATAGGTAAATACGCCAACTATGGTGAAGCTGTGTTGGGCTTTAACGCCAGCGAACCGCTATTGTTGAGTGGGCGTATCCCTCTGTTGAAGGAGGCCCTTGGTAACGTAGAATTGCATCGCAAGGCCGCGCTACGGGCGGACAAAGAAGGTCGCCATGTGGAATCGGTCGAATTCGCCAAACAGGCCCGAATCTACATGCGGGTAGCGTACATCCAGAGTCAAGCCGCTGGCCCTGCGAATGAGTTACGTGCAGTATGGAGTCATGATGGACGGGGTCCGTTTCCGGGCGATTGGGCGCGTTCGGTCAATGTGCTTTCGGGTAATGGTTTCAATGCAGTGGTTGCCAACGTTGCGGGTGCTGGGTTTGCCGACTACGGAAGCGTCTATCTTCCCCGTTCACGTAATTTCAACGTTTATGGTGATCAACTTGCTTCTGTTGTAAGGGCTGGGCATGTGGCCGGCGTCAAGGCTCACGCCTGGATTCTTACGTGGGCAATGTATGGCGCACCGGCGTCGTGGATTGACGATATGCGAGCTCAGAATCGATTGATGCAATCTGTCGTCACCAATAGTACGGGCTCGTTGTCGCTGGAGCCAGCGATCAGTCCTTTTTGGTTAAGTCCGTGTGATCAAAGGAATCGTGATTTGGTTAGAGCCGCCATCCTGGAGATGGCTGGAAAATACGAAATCGATGGCATCCATCTCGACTATATTCGGACCAATGGCACTGGTACCCCCTATGAGCTGAGCTGCAAAGCGCGCTTTGAGGCAGAAACGAAGAATAACGTCAGGCACTGGCCCGGCGATGTTTGGTCGGGCCCACTGAGGGCGGCGTACGATGTGTGGAAACCAACTATCATCACCAGTTTCGTTAAAGAGCTCCACGACTCGTTGATTCCTCTTAACGAGACTAAAATGCACCGCGGCCAGCCATATGTATTTCTTTCCGCCGCCGTCAACCCGGATCCTCTTTTGGCTCGAAAAGAATATGCTCAGGATTGGCCGGAGTGGATTTCACAACAGTCAGTCGATGTGCTTCATCCGATGAACTACTCTGTCGGCCTCACTGCTTTCAATGATGCGCTGGCCAAGCAAGCGAGCGTGATCGCGAACCGGGTGCCGTTTTATCCGGGAATCGGTATTGCGGGTATATTGGGGGCCGACGAAATGATTGCCCGGTCCGTAGCGACGCGTGGGGACAATTCGGCCGGTATTGTTACTGGTGGGTTCATTCACTATAATTTTAATCCGGAATTCGTCGCGTCCTATTTACCGGCATACGGCGCCGGTATGACCTCAAATAAAACTAGCGAAGCGGCAGACCTAAAGCTAACGGCTGTCAGCGATACCGGGTCGCCGGTCGTCGGAATTCCATTCAAGTTTACAGTCACCATCGCCAATCATGGCCCTGATAGCGCAACAGGTGTGTTGGTTAAAGACTGGCTACCAGCAGGCCTAACACTAAATTCCGTCACCGCCAGTCACGGTAGCTGTGCTGTGAGTGAGAGTATCAATTGCCTGATTGGTACGCTGATGGCTGATGTTGTTGCAACGATAACAATTACTGTAACCGCAGCGGTTGCTAAAGAGTATCGAAATCAAGCCAGCGTAACAGGAGCCGGTACGGATCCGAGATCAGCGGATAATGCGGTTTCTATCACCGCGAGCGTAGGTTCGGCACCCTAGACTCCGATGCTACACGGCTCGCAGACAACAGGGTTTCGCACAGGTACAGGAATTACGTCTCGGTTC
>JANOTC010000274.1:0-2433 GCA_031416175.1 Gammaproteobacteria bacterium | reverse complement strand
GAAATCAAAGTAAAAAACAAAGGCAAAGAAACTCATGAATTGGTATTCCTAAAACTTAATACTGATCTAGCTACCGGGCGTTTACCGGTTGACAAAGATGGCGCCATCGATGAAGCCAAAATGAACTTCGGCACCATTGTGCATGAGGTAGAAGGTTTGGAATCAGGCAAATCTGCCAAAAATACCATCAATTTAAAGCCAGGACGTTACGCCATCATCTGCAACGTACTTGAACAAGAGCCCACCGGAGAAATGGAAGCCCACTACTCCATGGGCATGCATACCGTTCTGAATGTGGAATAAGCAGTGTAGTGTGAAGGAATTTTTAGTGTCTTGCAGCCCGCAGATAGGGTTAAGCGCTGAAAACTCCTGAGAGCAAGATCCGTAAAGGCACTGCATGGATGCGGTGCTTTTATCGTCAACGTCAGCGCCATCGCCTTTTGCTCTATATCGTCAACGCGAACTTCAAAACACCCAGCGCATCAAAGCAATTTTGCTTAATGTTACGAACGGATTAATCCTTATCATAAGTCCTTACCAAATAATTTTTGTACATCCTCCGGTAATGCGGGGTGACTAAATAGATAGCCTTAAATAGCATCGCAGCCATAGTCCTTAAGTAAGTCAAACTGCTGCTCGGTTTCAACGCCTTCGGCGACGACGCGCAAACCCAAGTTATGCGCCATCGCGACAATGCTCCTGACCAACACTCGCGAACCCTCGTCTTGTAGCATATTTTTTATAAACGAATAGTCGATTTTGGGCACATCCAATGGTAGGCATTGCAAATAGCTTAGTGAAGAATAGCCAGTGCCAAAATCGTCGATATAGATCGCCATGTCCGCGCAAACCACGCTCGATCAGTTGTTGCTCCTGGGCCTGAGCATTCATCCCCGTTGAGTAGAAGAGAAATTTCTGCTCAATACGCACCCTATGCAACGCCATTGCTGCATATTTGATTAAGGTCTCGGCGTTATCGCCATCATTTTGGAACACCGCAATCCCAAGGCTACAGTCAATCACGATTTGATCGTCGATAATTGGCAACGCTATCGGGATAGGAAAAGATTCCAACAACAATGTCACCTGCCCAGCAATAGCATCAAGGTTGGCCGCATCGGTAAATAGCAATCCAAATTGGTCGCTGCGCAGTCGTGAAACCGTACTCTCCCCTGCAGTGGCTTTTTCCAGGAAGTTTGCTAAACGCCGAAGGATTACATCCCCGACATGATGACCGTAGGTGCGATTTATCTCACTAAATCGCGTGATTCTCAGCGCCGCTACGCCTACAAACTTATCTAAGCGTTTCGCTTGCTGCAACGCCTGAGTTAAGCGGTCTTCAAACAAACTGCGATTGGGCAAACCGGTCATAGCGTCGTAATACGCCAAACGCTGGATTTGTTGCTCTTTACCCAAGTAGTCTAAGCCGTAACGTAAATCTCCTGCCACTTCTGAAAGCAATCGTATTTCCTCGGTGTCAAATGTAAGGCTTTCCGATGCATATAAAATTATAGCGCCCGCTCTTCCATCCAGATCAAACGGAAAAACAGCGCCTTCCTCCAGCCCTAATGCGGGCGTTTGATCGCGTAGCTCTATCGGATGGGACTGATCTGGCGGAAAAATAATGTGGCTTCTTTCTTGCAATGCCGTAGCGATGGGATTGCCCTGTGTGTCGCCACTGCTAACATTTAAGCGGACCGTCTTAATCAACTCTTGTCCAACACCCGCCTGAGCGATCGCTCAGCATAACCTGGTCGCTCACTTCTCCCATCCATACGAGGGGAAAGCGACCAAGTTCAACCGCAATACGGCACACCTCTTGCCGTAATTCCGTCTTATCACGAATGCGTAAAATCGCAGAATTTACAGCGCTGAGAATTTCATACATACGATTAAGCCGCGCGATCTTTGTTAGGTGTTGCTCGACCTCCCGAGCACGTTTCTCAAGACTCATGGCCATGTCGTTAAATGTTTTGGCAACATGGGAAAATTCGTTGTCGCCAGGGGGCACCATCACCCGAGCAGAAAAATCGCCAGCTTTCAAACGCCGTATCGAAGCCATCAAGTTATGCCAGTGACCCATGACGGTAAAACCGCTACCCCACCAAGCAGTAGCAATCAACAGCGCACCAAAAAAAACAACGATAGCGATATTGCGGCGAATTAGCGCGTTGACGGGTGCATAAGCTGCGTCTGCAGGCACGCCAACGACGACATGGGCGCGTATTGCATCTGACTCGACGTACAATAAACTAATGCCATACAAGCGCGGTGTGCCGTCGAAACCAACAGCCTCCACCACGGCCTCCTTACGTGTATTGCGTACTGCTCTTAGCAGTTCAGAATCAGGCAGTGATTTGCCCACCAAACCTTGGTCATTGGGATAACGCGCCAGCACAACGCTTTTTTCATCGATGACGGTAATGATGGAAT